>DXCY01000305.1 GCA_019115725.1 Candidatus Luteimonas excrementigallinarum | reverse complement strand
AGGTCGGGGCTACGCCCCCGACGTAATAATGGAGCGGTGCCGACGGACGAGCAGACGAGACGTGAGGGCTTGGGGGCTTGGCGGGGGAGAGCGAAAGGCATGTGGGTGGTGCCAGTGCACCCGCAGGACTTCCGGAGCCGGAGGCGCTAGAGCCGCCTGGGTGATAAGGCGCCCTTTCCCGGCTCGGTCAGGGGCGCTGCGGCGGAAGGGCCCCGCCGCGGGCGGCAAGCTCTTTTCGGCGAATGTCCCCCGGCGGCGGCCAAAGGCCGCCACCTCCTCCTTGATTTCGCCGAAAAGACTTCCCGCCCACTGCGGGGCACGGCTTCGGAGGCCTGGGCTGCGGGAAGGTGCGGGGGAGCTGGGTACGGCTTCGGACACAGCTTCGTCGCTGCGGCCTGGTCTTCGGTTCTGGTCAGAGGCGCAGGCTCCGTGTACCTGCTGCCGCTGGGACACTGTCCTCGCTTGGAGCCAATTGGCTGAGATGCTGTCTGCCCAGGCCATGTTGCCTTGGGCTTATTCAGTGGCGCCCGGCACAAAAAAGCCCGCCTTGCGGCGGGCTTTTTCTGTCAGGCTGGCGGTGCGGGATCCGCACCTGCCGCGATCACTTGATCTTGCCTTCCTTGTACATCACGTGCTTGCGGACAACCGGATCGTACTTCTTCATTTCCAGCTTGCCCGGGGTGTTCTTCTTGCTCTTGTCGGTGGTGTAGAAATGACCGGTACCGGCCGACGAGTTCATGCGGATCTTGTCGCGCTTGGAAGCCATGGTTCGATCCTCCTCAGATCTTTTCGCCGCGCTTGCGCAGGTCGGCCAGGACGGCGTCGATGCCGTTCTTGTCGATCGTGCGCAGGCCCTTGGTGGAAACGCGCAGCTTCACCCAGCGGTTCTCGGAAGCAACCCAGAAGCGGCGCTCATGGAGGTTGGGCAGGAAAGTGCGGCGGGTTTTGTTCATCGCGTGCGAGACGTTGTTGCCGGTCGTCGTACGCTTGCCGGTGACTTGGCAGACTCGTGACATGATGCACCTCGGTGGGTCGCGGAATATTCCGCATGGGGGCTCCCCTTGGCCAGGGAAGCGTCGGCCCCGCCGGCTGGGTGGGTGTCCACGCAGCGGCGCGCGATTCGGGAACGTTGCCGCGGATGCGGCGCCTGCGTCGGGCGGGTCCAGGAATCGCGCTTCCGGGAGGCTACCATGCCGGTCTTTTGGATCGGCGGAACGCAGTGAGCCGTGCATTATCACCCGGACGGGCGCGGCAGGCAAGATGCTGTTGGTGAGTGGCCCCGGACCCTGTATCGGGCCCGGGGCAGCTGTGCCGCCAGGATGTACGCGGGTTCGCGCGCGTGGATCTGTCAGGGGGTCTGGGCGGCGGCCTTGCTTTCGGCGATGAAGGCGTGGATCTGCTCTTCCAGGACCGGCAGCGGCACCGAGCCAAGGCTCAGGACGGCGTGGTGGAAGGCGGGCAGGTCGAAGTCGGAACCCAGCTCGGCTTCGGCCTGGTGGCGCAGTTCCCAGATCTTCAGTTCGCCAAGCTTGTAGCTCAGCGCCTGGGCGGGCCAGGAGATGTAGCGGTCGACCTCGGTGGTGACTTCGTGCTCGGACAGCGCGGTGTTGTCACGCAGGAAAGCCAGGGCCTGGTCGCGGCTCCAGCCCAGGTGGTGCACGCCGGTGTCGATCACCAGGCGGGCGGCGCGCCACATTTCATAGGTCAGGCGGCCAAAGTCCTGGTACGGCGTCTCGTAGATGCCCATTTCCTTGCCCAGCTTTTCCACGTACAGGCCCCAGCCCTCGCCGAAGGCGGAGATGTAGCTGTTGCGGCGGAACTCGGGCTGTTCTTCCTGCTCCAGCGCCAGGGCGGCCTGGAAGGCGTGGCCGGGATCGGCCTCGTGCACGGTCAGGGCCGGCAGGTTGTACAGCGGGCGCGAGGGCAGGTCGTAGGTGTTGAGCCAGTAGGTGCCGCGGCCGCCGCGGCCGGCGGTCCAGAACGGGGCGATATCGTCCGGCACCGGGATGATGGTGAAGCGGCCACGCGGCAGCGGGTCGAAGAAGCGGCCGATCACGCCGTCCACGCGCTTGGCGATCCAGGCGGCGTGGTTCAGCAGCTCCTGCGGGGTCTTGGCGTAGAACTGCGGGTCGGTGCGCAGGAAGTGCAGGAAGGCGTCGAAGTCACCCTCGAAACCGGTCGTGGCGATCACCTCGTCCATCTCGGCGCGGATCCGGGCCACTTCGCCCAGGCCGATGTCGTGGATTTCCTGCGGGGAGAGATCCAGCGTGGTGTATTCGCGGATCTGGGCGCGGTAGAACTCCTCGCCGCCGGGCATGGCCTCGGCTGCCAGGGTGGTGCGGGCCTGGGGTACGTATTCGTCGCGGAAGAACGAGAGCAGGGTGCTGAAGCCGGGGATCACCGCGTCAGCGATCGCGGCGCGGCCTTCGGCGCGCAGCGCTTCCTGCTCGGCGGCGGGGATCGAGGCCGGCATGTTGCGGTACGGATCCCAGAACGACGCCTGCTCCGGATCGTCCAGATCGGCCACGGCGGCGATCGATACATCGCGCCCGTCCAGCACCGCGCGCGGCACGCTGAAGCCTCGGGCCAGGCCCGCGCGCATGTTCACGATCTGCTGGTCGAAGTAGCGCGGCACGTCGCGCAGGCGCGCGGCGTAGGCCTGGTAATCGCGGGCACTGTTGAACTGGCCGCGGGTCATGAAGCCCAGGCTGGACCAGAACGAGCTGTCCGAGTTGAACGGCATCTCGTAGGCGCCCAGACGGATATTGGCGGCCAGGGCCTCCAGCTGGGGCCGGTAGACAGCCAGGCTCACCTGGTTCTGTTCCGACAGGGCCGAAGCGTCGATGGTGTCCAGCTCGGCGAGCACGCTTTCCCACATCTGCAGGCGGCGGGCCTGGGCCTCGGCGCTGACGTCGGACAGGGTGGCGCTGGACGGGTCGGCATCGGCGGCATCACCGCGGCCGTATTCGGCCTGGCGCCAGGCCCATTCTTTTTCGTGGATGGCCTGGAATGCGGCGTCGGCGGCAGACGGCTGGGCCCACGCCGCGGGCGCGGCCAGGCACAGGGCAAGCAGGCAGGCAGTGAGGAATCGGGTCACGTGGTTGCGGTCCGTTGGATGTTGCGGACCGCACATGATCGCACCGTTTCCGCGCCATCGTCCCGGCCCGGAAGTCCCGTCGGACAGGCGTCAAGGCGCTGTCATATTCGGCGCCGATCATGGCGCGCCTGATATCCCGCACCGGAGAGCGGGCGGTTGGAAGGCGGGTGGGCGCCGCGGATCCGGGTCCGCATGCGTGTCAGTGACCAGGGATGGATAGCCATTCCCCCAAGGCGGGTCTGGCCGCATGAACCCGTCCCAGGGATACGCCCCGCCCTGTCCGGCATGTGACAGGGAGCCGGCATCGCACCGGTTCCCGCCATCCTTCCCGAGGAGTTGTACATGAGTCCGCGTCTTGCATTCGATCGCCGCAGGTTCCTGCAGGCTGCCGGCAGTCTGGCCATTCTGTCGGGCCTGCAGCCGGCACGGCTGTGGGCTGCGCCGGCCTTCCAGTCCAATCCATTCGCGCTGGGTGTGGCGTCGGGTGATCCGTGGCCCGACGGCTTCGTGATCTGGACCCGGCTGGCGCCCGAGCCACTGGCCGAGCACGCGGGCATGCCGATGCTGAGCGTGCCGGTGCGCTGGGAGGTGTCGGAGGACGAGCACTTCGGCAGGGTGGTCCGCAGCGGAGAGGCGCTGGCTCGCCCGGAGCTTGGCCACAGCGTGCATATGGAGGTGGAGGGCCTGCGTCCGCACCGCCCGTACTGGTACCGGTTCCACGTATCCGGACAGGCGACGAGTCCCGTTGGCAGGGTGCGCACGGCGCCGGCGGCTGGCGCGCAGGTCGAGCGGCTGCGGATCGGCGTGGCCGGCTGCCAGCACTGGGAAACCGGGTTGTACACCGCGTATCGCCACCTCAGCGAGGAGGCCGAGCTGGATGCGGTCTTCCATTACGGCGACTACATCTATGAGGGCAAGGGCCGCGACCGCGGCACGATCGTGGATGCCGCCGGCAATCCCATCGTGCGCGAGCACGCGGGCGACGAGATCCATACCCTGCACGATTACCGCCGCCGCTACGCCCAGTACAAGACCGATCCCGACCTGCAGGCCGCGCACGCCGCGGCTGCATTCCTGTCGAGCTGGGATGACCACGAGATCGACAACAACTGGGCCAGCAGCGATGACCAGGACGGTACGCCGCCGGAGATCTTCGCCCTGCGCCGGCACGTGGCCATGCAGGCCTGGTACGAGAACATGCCGGTGCGGCGGGCGCAGTTCCCGCGCCCGGGCGGCCTGACCATGCATCGGCGCCTGGATTACGGCAGCCTGCTGCGCGTGCACGTGATGGACACCCGCCAGTACCGCAGCAAGCAGCATTGCGACGCGACGATGGAGCGGCTGGGGCGGCCGTGCCGGGCGGCGGATGATATCGCCAATGAACAGATCATCGGCCAGGACCAGGAGCGCTGGCTGGCGCAGGGCCTGCAGGGTGCAAGCGGCTGGAACCTGCTGGCCCAGCAGGTGATGATGATGCCGTACCGGTACCCGTCCAGCCGCGCTGCCGGGCCGCTCAATATCGATTCCTGGAGCGGCTATCCGCATGCGCGCCAGCGGGTAATCGACCTGATTGCACAGCACGGCCGGGGCAGCGTCATCGTGGCCACCGGCGATGTGCACAAGCATCACGTGGGCGTGGTGCCTTCGGTTCCCGAAGACGTGCTCAGCGCACCGGTGGCGACCGAGTTCGTCACCACTTCGATCTCCTCCGGCGGCGATGGCAGCGATATTCCGGACACCTGGGAAAACGTGCTGGCGGAGAACCCGCACACCACGCTGCTGAACGACCGCCGCGGCTACCAGGTGTTCGATATCGGCCCGGAGCAGTGGCGGACTGATGTGGTGGCGGTTGATCGGGTGTCCGTGCCCGGCGGCAGCAAGCGGGTCATCGCCAGCCTGGTGACGGAGCGCGGGCGGCCGGGGGTGGAGCGGGTGTAAGGCTCTGGCGGCCTCAGCCGCCGTGCTTGTTCCGCAGCCGCTCCAGCACGCCGTCCAGGGTGTCCAGGTCCGCGTAGTGGATGACCAGGCGGCCCTTGCCGCCGCGGCCGTGGGCGATGCTGACCTTGGCGCCGAGGGTTTCGGCCAGTTCGTTCTCGAGGGTGGCAATGTCGGCCTGCTGCGGACGCGGCTTGGCTGGGGTGCGCCCGCGGCGCCCGGGCACGCGGCCTTCGGCGAACTGCTGGGCACGATGCTCCACTTCGCGCACCGACCAGCCGTGTTCCGCGGCTTCGGCGGCCAGCTTGCTGGCCAGTTCCGGGGCAAGGGTGAGCAGGGCGCGGGCGTGGCCCATTTCCAGGCGGCGCTCCTGCAGGAGCTTGCGGATGGCCGGCGGCAGTTCCAGCAGGCGCAGCAGGTTGGAGACCGCTGCGCGCGAACGCCCGACCGCTTCGGCAGCCTGGGCGTGGGTGAGCATGAATTCCTCGATCAGCCGGGCCAGCGCCTGCGCTTCCTCCAGCGGGTTGAGGTCTTCGCGCTGGATGTTCTCGATCAGCGCCATGGCCACCACGGTGCGATCGTCGACCTCGCGCACCACGGCCGGCACTTCGGTCAGCCCGGCGCGGCGCGAGGCGCGCCAGCGGCGTTCGCCGGCGATGATTTCCCAGGTGCGGCCGCTACCGGAGCGGATCTCGCGCACCACGATCGGCTGGATCACGCCCTGGGCCTTGATCGATTCGGCCAGCTCGTCCAGCTTGTCCTCGCTCATCGTCCGCCGCGGCTGGTACTTGCCGGGGGTCAGGGCGTCGATGGGCAGGCTCTGCAGGGTGTCGCCGGGGCGGGCTTCCAGCACGGGGGCGGTCTCGGCCGCTTTGGGGCCGAGCAGCGCTTCCAGCCCGCGGCCGAGGCCACGCTTCTTGGCAGGCGCTTTTTTCGCCTTGGGAGCGGTCATGCCGCCTTCTCCTTCTGTTCGCGCTCGCGCTGGCGGCGGATGATCTCGCCGGCCAGGCCGAGATAGGCGATCGCGCCGCGCGATGAGCGGTCGTAGCCGACGATGCTCTGGCCGTGGCTGGGCGCTTCGGCCAGGCGCACGTTGCGCGGCACGATGGTGCGGAACACCTTGTCGCCGAAATGCTGGACCAGCTCGTTGGATACGGCGTTGGTCAGGTTGTTGCGCACGTCGAACATGGTGCGCAGCACGCCTTCGATCTCCAGCCGCGGGTTGAGCCGGGTGCGGATGGCTTCGATGGTTTCCATCAGCGCGCTGATCCCTTCCAGCGCGTAGTACTCGCACTGCATGGGCACCAGCACCGAGTCGGCCGCGGTCAGTGCGTTGAGGGTGAGCAGCGACAGCGCCGGCGGGCAGTCGATGATGATGAAGTCGTAGCGCGGGCGCAGTGGATCGAGCGCCTGCTTGAGCCGCTGTTCGCGGTTGTCGGCCGCCATCAGCTCGATCTCGGCGGCGGTCAGGTCGATGTTGCCGGGCAGCAGGTCGTAGCCTTCGGTGGTCTCGCTGATCGCGTCTTCGCCGCGCAGCTCGCCCAGCAGCACATCGCAGGTGGAAGCCGGCAGGTCGCGCTTGTCCACGCCGCTGCCCATGGTGGCGTTGCCCTGGGCGTCCAGGTCGACCAGCAGCACCCGCTTGGGGGTGCCGGCCAGCGCGGCCGCCAGGTTGACCGCCGTGGTGGTCTTCCCGACGCCACCCTTCTGGTTGGCAATGGCAATGATGCGGGCCATGGGCTCCCCGGTCCGATGTGTGGGTCCGGGCCGCAAAAGGGCGGACCGGTCGATCATTATGCCCAAGTGCCGGGTTGGCGGAAGGGCGGCGCGGCGCGGGCCCGCCTCAGCCTGGTGCGTGGACGGCCACCAGATGGCGTTCGGCGGCCAGGCCCGGCACGCGGAGCGGGGTGATGTCGCCCACCTGCCAGCCGGCCGGCAGCGCGGCGATTTCGTCGTCGGGGCGCACGCCCTTGAGCGCCAGCAGGCGGCCGCCCGGACGCAGCAGGTGGCCGCCGACGGCAACAATATCGGCCAGCGTGGCCAGGGCGCGCGCGGTGATTGCATCAAACCGGCCGGGCAGATCGAGCGCTTCGGCGCGGCATTCATGCACGGTGGCGTTGGCCAGCCCCAGGGTACGCACGGCCTGGCGCATGAAGCGGGCCTTCTTGCCGTTCGATTCCACCAGCTCCACCTGCAGTCCGGGACGGGCCAGCGCCAGCGGGATCCCGGGCAGGCCGGCGCCGGCGCCCAGGTCGGCCAGCCGGGCCACGCCGTCCAGGTGCGGCGCCAGGGCCAGAGAGTCGAGCAGGTGCAGGGTCACCATCTCGTGCGGGTCGCGGATGGCGGTGAGGTTGTAGGTCCGGTTCCAGCGCACCAGCAGGGCGAGGTAATCCAGCAGCGGCGGGGCCAGCGCCGGGTCCAGGTCCAGCGTGGCCAGGCCGGCATCCAGCGTGTCGCGCAGGGCAGGGTCGAGTGGGGTGGTCATCGGCCTATTGTAGGAGCCGGCGCGGGCGGCCGGTGCCAGGCCAGGGTGGCCAGGTAGCCGGGTGCCGGCTCGAATGCCTGCAGCGTCCAGTCGTCGGGCGCGCCCAGTGCCGGATCGCAGTCCAGCAGCACCAGGCGGTCGTCGCGCTCGCCGAACTCCAATCGGTGCAGGCCGAAGGCGATGCCGCGCCCGTGGGCCTTGAGCATCGCTTCCTTGGCGCACCAGATGCGCACGAATACCGCTTCGCGCAGCGGGCCGGAGAGGCGCTGCAGCCAGTCGGCCTCCGAGGGGCTGAAGTAACGCCGGGCCAGCTCCAGCGCCCGCGGCCTGGGCCGCGCCCACTCCAGATCGCAGCCCAGGCGGACGTGGTGGCCCAGCGCCATCAGCAGTCCCTCGCCACTGTGGCTCCAGCTGGTGTCGTGCCCGGCGTGGGCGCTGCCCAGACAGGGGCGGCCGCGCGGGTCGCGCTCCAGCTCCAGTTCGTCGGCGGATATCGCCAGCTGGTCCTGCAGCCAGCTGCGCACGAGCGGCTCGGCCGCCTCGCCGCGGCGGTAGGGCCGCCAGGCGCAGCGGACGCGTTCGAACTTGAGCTGGCCTGCAGTCAGGGACATGAAGGGCGAATCGGGCCGGTCGGGGGTGGGGCAGCGTAAGCTATCGCGGTTTCGGCGTGGATGCGCCGCAGGTCCAACAGCATAGACATGTCCGCAGTCATCGACGATCCGACCCTGCCCGCTGCCGGCGGCCTGCCCCTGGCATCGGGTGACCCTGCGCGCCTGCTGGCGCTGGCCGGAGGGCGTCCGGTGCGGCTGCACGAATTCCTCGGCCACGTGCGCGGGGTGGCGGCGCTGCTGCCCGAGGCCGGTCATGCTGTGAACCTGTGCGAAGACCGTTACCGGTTCCTGGTGGTGTTCTGTGCGGTGGCGCTGCGCGGACAGACCACGCTGATGCCACCCTCGCGCACGCCGGCCACGATCCAGCAGGTGCGCCAGCGCTACCCGCACAGCTATTGCATCGGCGATGACAGCGTCTGCGGCTGCGGACCCGTCCCGGCCGGACACTATGTGCAGCTGCCCGGCGTGCTGCCCAGCAGCGAGGGTCCGGCGCCGCTGATTGATGGTGATGCGGTGGTGGCGATCGGCTTCACCTCGGGCAGCACCGGCGAGCCGGCCGCCAACGCCAAGACCTGGGGCTCGTTTGCCCGCAGCAGCGCGCAGAACATGGCGGCGCTGGACGACCTTTGGCCCGCCGCTACCCAGCCGCAGCTGGTGGCCACGGTGCCGCCGCAGCATATGTACGGCATGGAGATGTCGGTGCTGCTGCCGCTGCTGGGCGGAGTGGCGGTGCATGCGGGGCGGCCGTTCTTCCCTGCCGACATCGCCGCCGCGCTGCGCGAGCTGCCCGGCGAGCGGGTACTGGTGACCACCCCGGTGCACCTGCGCTCGCTGGTTGCCTCCGGTGCGGAGCTGCCGCCGCTGCGCGGCATTGTCAGCGCCACCGCGCCGATGCCGCCCGAACTGGCCGCGCAGGCCGAGGCCCTGTTCAACACCGAGGTGCGCGAGCTGTTCGGCTCCACCGAAACCTGCATCATCGCCCGGCGCCGCACCGCCCGGGAGCAGGTTTGGACCCTGCTGCCCGGCGTCAGCCTGCAGCCCCGGCCCGACGGCACCGTGGTGCATGCGCCGCAGCTGCCCGGACCGGTGGTGCTGGCCGACCTGGTGGAACTGCACGGGACGGACCGGTTCAGCCTGCGCGGCCGGCGCGCCGATCTGCTGGAGGTGGCCGGCAAGCGCGCCTCGCTCGGCGAGCTGACCCGGCAACTGCTGGCCATCCCCGGCGTGGAGGATGGGGTGGTGGTGCAGCTGGACGAGGAGGGCGCCGGCGGCGTGCGCCGCATTGCCGCGGTGGCGGTGGCGCCGACGCTGGGCGAGCGCGCGATCCTGGATGCGCTGCGGCGGGTGGTGGATCCGGTGTTCCTGCCGCGGCGCCTGCGGCTGGTGCCGGCCCTGCCCCGCAATGAAACCGGCAAGCTGCCCCGCAGCGCCCTGCTGCAACTGCTCGCCGCCGCCGATTAACCCGATCCTTACATCACTGCGGTAAGACTGAATGCGTCCCACACCGGGGCGCACTCCAGGGAGACTGCAGCATGGGCTTCATCATCTGGCTGATCGTCGGCGGCATCGCCGGCTGGCTGGCAAGCATTGTCATGCGGACCAATGCCCAGCAGGGCATCGTCCTCAACGTGGTGGTCGGAATCGTCGGTGCGTTCATCGGCGGCTGGCTGCTGCCGATGGTCGGACTCAATCTGGGCGGGTGGACCGGCCTGCTGATCACGGCGCTGATCGGCGCCATCATCCTGCTGGCCATCGTCAACCTGTTCCGGCGCGGTTCGGTGCGCTAGCGCGGCGCCGGATCAGCGGATCAGTACAGCACCCGGGTACGGATCGTACCCGGGATGTCCGCCAGCGCCGCGCGCAGCTCCGCCGCCTGCTGCTCGGAGGCGCTCACGTCGATCACCACGTAGCCCACCTTGGCATCGGTGCGCAGGTACTGGCCGTCGATGTTGATCCCGCGGCCGCTGAACACCTCGTTGGCCCGCGACAGCACACCCGGCACGTTGCGGTGGATGTGCAGGATGCGGCGACTGCCGTCGTGGCCGGGCAGGGCCACCTCGGGGAAGTTCACTGCCGACAGGGTGGAGCCGTTGTCGCTGTAGCGGATCAGCTTGGCCGCCACCTCAACGCCGATATTGTCCTGGGCCTCCAGGGTGCTGCCGCCCACGTGCGGGGTCAGCAGCACGTTGTCCAGGCCACGCAGGGGCGAGGTGAACTCCTCGTCCTGCCCCTTGGGCTCGACCGGGAATACATCCACCGCGGCGCCGCCCAGGTGCCCGCTGCGCAGGGCTTCGGCCAGCGCATCCACATCCACCACCGTGCCGCGCGAGGCGTTGACCAGGTGCGCGTCCGGGCGCATGCGCGCGATCTGCGCGGCGTCCAGCAGGTTGCGGGTGCCGGCGGTCTCGGGCACGTGCAGCGAGACCACGTCGCTGCGGGCCAGCAGCTCGTCCAGGCTGGCCGTCGCACGGGCGTTGCCCAGCGCCAGCTTGGTCTCGATATCGTGGAACAGCACCTGCATGCCCAGCGCTTCGGCCATCAGCCCCACCTGGGTGCCGATATGGCCGTATCCCACGAGGCCCAGCGTCTTGCCGCGGACCTCGTGGCTGCCGGCCGCGTTCTTCGACCAGCCGCCGCGGTGGCATTCCGCGTTGCGGCGCGGGATGCCGCGCATCAGCATGATGGTCTGGCCGATGACCAGCTCGGCCACGCTGCGGGTGTTGGAATAGGGGGCGTTGAAGACCGGGATTCCGGCCAGCTGTGCGGCTTCCAGGTCCACCTGGTTGGTGCCGATGCAGAAGCAGCCGATCGCGATCAGCTTGCGCGCGTGGGCGAGCACTTCGGCATCCAGCTGGGTCCGCGAGCGGATCCCGACCAGGTGGGCGCCGCCAATGGCTTCGACCAGCGCCTCGCCGGCCAGCGACTGGTCGCGGCGGTCGATCAGGCTGTAGCCGGCGTCGTGGAAGGCATCGACGGCGCTCTGGCTGACGCCTTCCAGCAGCAGGACGCGGATGTCCTGCCGGGGAAAGGAGGTCCTGGTCATCGTGGGCATGCGGCGGAAGCGGAACAGGGATGCACTATGCTTGGGCCGACGTTGCACTGCAACATCGATGGCTCCGGAGAGCCGACGCATCCCTATGAACGACTCGATCCTTGCCAGCCTGCGCCAGGCGATCCCCGCGCTGGCGCTGAAGACCGCGCCAGCGGACCTTGAGCACTACGGCCGGGACTGGACCCGGCGCTGGACGCCCGCGCCGCTGGCCATCGCCCTGCCCGACAGCATCGGACAGGTGCAGGCGCTGGTGCGCTGGGCCAACGCCCACGGCGTGGCGATTGTGCCCTCCGGCGGGCGCACCGGACTGTCGGGCGGCGCGGTGGCCTCCCGCGGCGAGCTGGTGGTGAGCCTGGAGCGGATGAACCGCGTGCTCGGTTTCGATGCGGTGGACCGCACCCTCACCGTGCAGCCCGGCGCGGTGCTGCAGACGGTGCAGGACGCTGCGCGGGAACAGGGACTGGCGTATCCAGTGGACTTCGGCGCCCGCGGCTCCTGCACCATTGGCGGCAACATCGCCACCAATGCCGGCGGCATCCGCGTGATCCGCTACGGCAACACCCGCGACTGGATCGCCGGGCTCAAGCTGGTGACCGGCAGCGGCGAGCTGCTGGAGCTGGGCCGCAGCCTGGTCAAGGACGCCAGCGGCTACGACCTGCGCCAGCTGGTGATCGGCGCGGAGGGCACGCTCGGCATCGTGGTCGAGGCCACCCTGCGGCTGGCCGATCCACCGCCCCCGGCGCAGACCATGCTGCTGGCGGTGCCGTCGTTCGAGGTGCTGATGGATGTGTTCGCCCTGTTCCGCGGCCGGCTGCGCCTGCAGGCGTTCGAGTTCCTCACCGACCGCGGCCTGGAACACGTGCTGGCGCACGGTGGGCAGAACCCGTTCGACGCGGTGCACCCCTGGTACGTGCTGACCGAATACGACGCCGCTGCCGAGGCCGACCAGGCGGACGCCCTGGCGGTGTTCGAACACGCAGCGGAGCACGGCTGGGTGCTGGACGGGGTGATTGCCAACAGCGAGGAGCAGACGAGCCAGCTGTGGCGCCTGCGCGAGGGCATCACCGAGGCTACGGCACGCTACCGTCCGTACAAGAACGACGTGTCGGTGCGGGTGGCGGCCATGCCGGCGTTCCTGGCCGAGGCCCAGGCGTTGCTGGGCGCGTCGTATCCCGATTTCGAAGTGGTGTGGTTCGGCCACATCGGCGACGGCAACCTGCATATCAACGTGCTGCAGCCGGATGGCTCGGACGACGATGAGTTCCTGCGCCAGTGCGCGCACGTGACCGAACTGCTGGCCGGCTTGCTCCAGCGCCACGGCGGCAGCATCTCCGCCGAGCACGGCGTGGGCCTGCTGAAGAAGCCCTACCTGTCCAGCAGCCGCAGCGACGCCGACGTGGTGCTGATGCGCGCCATCCGCCAGGCGTTCGATCCCAGGGGGATCATGAATCCGGGCAAGATCTTCGATTGAGCCGACGGTCCGCGTCGGCCGCGTAGGGCCGACCTACGGGTATCTTCCCCGCAGGTCGGGGCCACGCCCAGACGCGCTACACAAGCCATATCCCGCCGCGGCGAACCAACGTCGGCCGCGTAGGTCGGGGCTACGCCCCCGACGCGCTGCGAACCCGATTACCCGAGCTGCACCCACGCCGGCGCGTGGTCGCTGGGGCGTTCCCAGGTGCGGGTTTCGCGGTCGATGCCGGAGGCCACCGCGCGGTCCTTCAGCGCGTCGGACACCAGGGTCAGGTCGATCCGCAGGCCCAGGCCCCGGCGGAACGCCGCCTGGCGGTAGTCCCACCAGCTGAAGATGCCGCCTTCGTCATGATGCAGGCGGAACGCGTCGTGCAGGCCCAGGTCCAACAGCGCCTGCAGATGCGCGCGCTCGGCGGTGGAGGTCAGGATGTGGCTCTCGTTCCACACCTCGGGATCGTGCACATCGCGGTCGTCGGGCGCGATATTGAAGTCGCCCATCACCACCGTTTCCGGATGCGCCTTCAGTTCGGCCGCGACCCAGTCGTGCACCGCCTCCAGCCAGCGCATCTTGTAGGCGTACTTGTCCGTGCCCACGTCCTGGCCGTTGACCACGTACAGGTTGATGATGCGGATGCCGTTGACGGTGGCCGCAATCGCGCGCTTCTGCTCGTCCTCGAAGCCGGGGATGCCCATCTGCACGTCGCTGATGTCATGCCCGCGAGCCAGGATCGCCACGCCGTTGTAGGTCTTCTGGCCGAGGAATACGTTGCGATAGCCCAGCGCGTCCAGCGCCGCGGCGGGGAAGCGTTCGTCATCGAGCTTGGTCTCCTGCAGCCCGACCACATCGGGCACGAACTCCTGCAGCCAGCGTTCCAGATGCGGCAGGCGCACGTTGAGGGAGTTGACGTTCCAGGAGGCGATTTTCACAGACGATCCTTGATGCGGGGGACAGGGGGAGCAGGGAGATTGTAGGCAACCGCGGCCCGGGGCATCTCAGCCCACCAGCCTGCGCACCAGCCGGTCGATGCGGGCATAGGGCGGTTTGAGCCAGTCGCTTGCGGCGCGGCGCCGCTGCCACAGCACCGGCAGGGCCTTGGACATGGCGTCGAATCCGGCGCGCCCGTGGTAGGCGCCCATGCCGCTGGCGCCCACGCCGCCGAATGGCAGGGCGCCCGCGGTGAAGTGCAGCAGGGTGTCGTTGACGGTGACGCCGCCGGCCAGACAGTGGTGGAGGATGCGATCGACCGTCGCCCGGTCATGGCTGAACGGATACAGCGCCAGCGGGCGGTCGCCGGCGGCCACGCGGCCGATGGCTTCTTCCAGGGTCGCGCAGCCGATGACCGGCAGGATCGGCCCGAAGATCTCATGGCGCATGACCTCGGCATCGCCATCGGGCTGCACCACCACCGTGGGCGGGAACGCGCGTTCGCCCTGTACTTCGGCCAGCGGCAGCACCTGCAGGCCGCGGCGGCGCGCATCGTCCACGTATCCCTGCAGGCGCTCGAACTGGGCCTGGCTGGCGATATGGGTGAAGTCGCTGGCGGCGTCGGCGGCATAGCGTGCCGCGGTTTCGCGGCGCAGCGCGTCGATGAGGGCATCGCGGCGGTCGGCGTCCACCAGCACGTAGTCCGGGGCGATGCAGGTCTGGCCGGCGTTGAACCATTTGCCGGTGGCCAGCCGCGCGGCGGCCCTGTCGATGGGGTAGTCCGCGCAGACGATCGCCGGTGACTTGCCGCCCAGTTCCAGGGTCAGCGGGGTCAGGTGTTCCGCTGCGGCCGCCATCACCTTGCGCCCCACCGCGGTCGATCCGGTGAACACCAGGTGGTCGAAGGGCAGCGCTGCGAATGCCGCGCCGGTATCGGCATCGCCGCAGGCCACCGCCACCCGCTCGGCGGGAAACACCTGGCCCAGCAGGTCGGCAAGGAAGGCGGAGGTGCGCGGCGTGTGCTCGGAAGGCTTCAGGTACACGTGGTTGCCGGCGGCAATTGCCGTGGCCAGGGGAATCAGGGCCAGGTTGACCGGATAGTTCCAGGGCGAGATCACCCCCACCACGCCCACCGGCACCGGCCGGATCTCCGCCCGTGCCGGCCACAGCCGCCAGCCGGCGCCCACGTGGCGCGGGCGCATCCAGCCGGGCAGTGCGCGGCGCAGGCGTTCAATCTCCGACAGCACGGTCATGCCATCGGCCAGCAGCGATTCGTGCACCGAGCGGTGGCCGAAGTCGGCCGAGATCGCGGCAGCCATGTCGTCCAGCCTTGGCCTGAGCGCGGCGCGCAGGCGGGCCAGGTCGTCCAGTC
This sequence comes from Candidatus Luteimonas excrementigallinarum, assembly GCA_019115725.1. GTDB lineage: Bacteria > Pseudomonadota > Gammaproteobacteria > Xanthomonadales > Xanthomonadaceae > Luteimonas > Luteimonas excrementigallinarum. Next base: position 8,635 of record DXCY01000305.1, on the reverse strand, counting down.
GCTGGGCGCGGTCGGGCTTGTTCGCGTGCCAGGCCTCGCGCAGGCGGTCCAGCGTCGGCTGCAGTTCAATCATTCCCCGAGTCTAGTGGCAGCGCGCGGGGCATGCTGCTACGGGATATGCTTCCGGGCATGAATATCAGACCCTATCGCGACAAGGTTCCGGCGCTTGGCGAGCGCGTGTATATCGATCCGTCCGCCACCGTGATCGGTGATGTGACCCTGGCCGACGACGTGTCGATCTGGCCGGCCACGGTGATCCGCGGTGATGTGAACCACGTGCGCATCGGCGCCCGCACCAACATCCAGGACGGCAGCGTGATCCATGTCAGCCATGCCGGCCCGCACACGAAGCTGGACGGCTATCCGACTCTTATCGGCGAGGACGTGACCGTGGGCCACAAGGCGGTGGTGCATGCCTGCACCGTGGGCGATGGCGCGCTGATCGGCATGGGCGCGCTGATCCTGGACGGCGCGGTGATCGGCAAGCACGCTTTCGTTGGCGCGGGTGCGCTGGTGGCGCCCGGCAAGAAGATCGGTGAGGGCGAGCTGTGGGTAGGCAGCCCGGCACGCCGGGTGCGCAAGCTCAGCGATGCCGAGATCGAAGGGCTCATCTACAGCGCCGGCCATTACGTGCGGCTCAAGGACGAGTACCTCACTGCTCCGTAGGAGCGGAGCGAGCCACACATTCGCGCGCGGGATCAGTCAGTCCGCAGTAATGAGCGTGGCCTGGCGCCCGCGCAGCGTCGCGTAGACCGGATCGGTGTCGGGGCGCACCCCGTGCCAGTGGTAGAAGCTTTCGGCCGCCTGTTCCACCAGCATGCCCAGCCCGTCGATGGCCTGCAGGGCCCGTGAGGCCCGTGCCCAGGCGAGGAAGGGAATCGAGACCTCGCCGTAGTTGAGGTCCACCGCTGCCGCGCGGTTGCCCACCAGTGACATCGGCAGCGGCGGCAACCCGGCCCCGCGTGCGGCCGAGGTGGCCTGGATGATCAGGGTGAATTCGCCCAGCTTGCCCAGATCGTCCAGATAGCGGGGGTGCACCCGGCCGGGCTCGCCCATCGCATCGGCCAGGGCATCGGCATGTTCGGGGGTGCGGTTGACCACGTAGAGATCGCCGATGCCGGCATCCAGCAGCGCCGGGGCAATGCCGCGGGCCGCGCCGCCTGCGCCGATCAGCAGGGTGCGCCGGCCGCGCAGGTCCAGTCCGTGGCGGTCGGTGAGGTCACGCACCAGGCCGCGGCCGTCGGTGTTGAAGCCGTGCCAGTCACCATCGCGACGGACCAGGGTATTGACCGCGCCGCTGCGGCGGGCGTGGTCACCCAGGTGGGCGCACAGTCCGACCGCCTGCTGTTTGAGTGGCAGTGTGACGTTGGCGCCCGCGCCGCCGTCATCGGCAAAACGGGCGAGCAGTTCGGAAAACTGGCCCGGCAGCGCCTCGATGGCGGTGTATTCCATGGAAATGCCGCGGTCGCGGGCAAAGGCGGCGTGGATGACCGGTGACAGCGTATGGGCCACCGGATGGCCGAACAGCGCGTAACGCGGCGTCGAATCGGGATGCATGCTCATGGCGGACCTCCCTGCACTGGCCCGTCCAGTCTACTCCCGCGGCGGGCGTCGGGGGCGTAGCCCCGACCTACCGGGGTAGTCACGCACGCGGGGCCGGCGTCGGACGGACGTCGGGGGCAATCACGTGCGCGGGGTCGCGGGCGGTACGTCAGCCGCGTAGCCCCGACCTGCGGTGGGGTTGATTCCGTCGCAGGTCGGCCCTGCGCGGCCGACGCCGGGGGGACGGGCTCAGCCGTCTTCGCGCAGCCAGCGGGCAGCGTCGGGGGCGTAGTAGGTGAGGATGCCGTCGGCGCCGGCGCGCTTGAAGGCCACCAGCGCCTCCATGGCGCAGGCGCGCTCATCCAGCCAGCCGTTGGCGGCGGCGGCCTTGAGCATCGCGTACTCGCCGCTGACCTGGTAGGCGAAGGTGGGCACGCCAAAGGTGTCGCGCACCCGGCGGATCACGTCCAGGTAGGGCAGGCCGGGCTTGATCATCACCATGTCCGCGCCTTCGGCCAGATCCAGCTCCACCTCGCGCAGCGCTTCCTCGCCGTTGGCGGGGTCCATCTGGTAGGTGGTCTTGTCGGCCTTGCCGAGTGCGGCGGCCGAGCCGACCGCATCACGGAAGGGACCGTAGAACGCGCTGGCGTACTTGGCCGAGTAGGCCATGATCCGGGTGTGGATATGGCCTTCGGCCTCCAGCGCCTCGCGGATCGCGCCGATGCGCCCGTCCATCATGTCGCTGGGCGCGACCACGTCGGCGCCGGCCTCGGCGTGGGAGAGCGCCTGCTTGACCAGCACTTCCACCGTCTCGTCGTTGAGCACGTAGCCGGTGTCATCCAGCAGCCCGTCCTGGCCGTGGGCGGTGTAGGGATCCAGCGCCGCGTCGGTGATCAGGCCAAGCCCAGGGAACCGCTGCTTGAGCGCACGTACCGCGCGCTGCACCAGTCCGTCCGCATCCCATGCGGCGGCGGCGTCCAGCGATTTGGCTTCCGGTGCGGTCACCGGAAACAGCGCCAGGGCGGGGATCTTCAGTTCGCAGGCCTGCTCGCCCAGGCGCAGTAGCTCGTCGATCGATACGCGCTCCACGGCGGGCATCGACGGCACCGGCGCGCGGCCGGCAGGCTCGTGCACGAACACGGGCCAGATCAGGTCGTTGGTGGTCAGCACGTGCTCGCGCATGAGCCGGCGGGAGAAATCATCACGGCGCATCCGCCGCGGACGGATCGGGAGTCTGTTCATCCCGCCATTCTACGCCGCGGCGCCTGTACGGGCCCGGCGCGGCGCGGTTTCAGCCGTGCACGCCGTCGATTTCCACCGCCAGTTCGCGCCGGCAGATGGCCGCGTGCAGCACGATGCGCGGCACCCGTTCGCCCAGGCGGGCGTCCAGGGCTTCGGCCACCCGCGGCAGGTCTTCCCGGTCGCGCACGTACACCTTCAGCCGGGAACCCGGGCCGAAGTGCGCCGGCAGCTGCGGGCGGCCGCCTCGCGCCGAGTCCACCAGGGCGTCGAAGTTGGCGAAGGTTTCATCCAGCTGGGCCAGCAGCTCGCCTTCATGCCGGGAGGCGTGGCCGACGATCGAGGCGGTGCCCGACAGCAGCAGCGGGATGTCACTGCCTGCGGGCGGCAGCATGGCCCGGGCGAAGCTGGGTGACTGCGGGCCGTACTGGCGCGGGTAGCGGTAGGCGCTGATCTGGCGCGGGTTCTCCACCGGCGTGCCGGGCTGGGCCGAGGACAGCCAGTACAGCTGCAGGACCCGCTGGCCGTCGCAGCGGCCGATGCCGGTGGCCGCGGGCAGGCGGTCGGGGTCGAAGCTGCCCATTCCCTCCGCGCGACCCAGGCAGAACTGGCGATAGCGCTCGTCGTCGCCCTCGCCCAGGGTGATCGCGTCCAGGTAGTTCCAGATGCGCAGCAGGTGCGGGGTCGCGCTGGCTTGCACATGGCGGCCGAGGGCTTCGTAGCCCCGGCGGGCGGCTTCCACGATCCCGAGTCCGTCCTCGTCCACCTCGATCACGCCGAACGACAGCTGCCCGTCGCTGGCCCAGGCCACCGCGCCGTCGCGGCCGTGGCGGACGGGCGCATCGGTGCGCCAGACTTCCAGTGGCGCCTCGCCCCAGGGCTCCAGGGGAATCCGCAGGTAGCGCGGATCATCGCTGCGGGGCGCCTGGCTGCCGAAGCCGAACACGGCCAGCACGTTGGCTTCGGCCAGCAGCGCGTCCAGCGCCCGGTCCTCCACGTAGTCCACGCGCAGTCCTGCGCCGACGCGCTCTTCTTCCTGTTGCGCATCACGCGCCGGGTGCACCTGCTGGTTCAACATTCCTCTGCTTGCTGCTCGCCGTCTGGGTCGGCCCATGCCATCATTCCGGGGCGCGCATCATAACGTGCCGCCCTTGAATCCCTGTTTTAACCTCTGTTTTCTGAACCTTGAAATGAGCATGTCCAACCAGACTCCAGCCGAACGTGAACTGGCCGAATTGCTGGTCGAAAGCCTGAACCTGGAGGATGTGCAGCCGGGGGAGATCGATCCCGAGGCGCCGCTGTTCAACGCCGGGCTGGGGCTGGATTCGATCGACGCACTGGAACTCTCGCTGGCCATCAGCAAGCGCTACGGCTTCCAGCTGCGTTCGGACAACGAGGAAAACCTGCGCATCTTCGCCTCCCTGCGCGCGCTGGCTGCGCACGTGCAGCAGCATCGCGCTGGTTGAACAGCGTTCCGCCGGCGGTGGCCGGACCACCCGCCCACCCCGGCCCGGACTCCCCCGTGGTCCTGATCGCCGAGATCCCCCTGGTGGTGTGCTACGGCGTGCTTGCCCACCTGTCCAGCGCCCGCGACAGCCATCTGCTGGCGCTGGGTGCGCTGCTGGCCCTGGTCCTGCTGATGCTGGTGTCACCGCTGGCGGCGCGGCGCGCGTGGGCGTGGATCTCGCTGCCGCTGTTGGCGGCGGCCTGCTGGGCGCTGTACCGGGCGGGCCTGGCTCCGGTGCCGCTGCTGCTGGTGCCGGTGGCCTTCATTGGCGTGGTGGCGTGGATGTTCGGGCGCACCCTGGCGCCTGGTCGCACGCCGCTGATCACCCGCATCGCCAACCTCCTAGATGACACTCCGCGCGGGGATGACGGGCCTGCGCTGGATGCCTATACCCGCTGGCTGACCCGGGCCTGGGCGGTACTGCTGCTGGTGCTGGGAGCGGTCAACCTCGTGCTGGCGATGATCGCCACGCCCGAGGGGCTGCTGGCGCGGCTGGGCATGGAAGCGCCCGTCACGATCACCCATGTGCAGTGGTCGTGGTTCGCCAACCTGTTCAATTACGGCATCGTGGCCGGGTTCTTCGTGCTGGAGTTCCAGCTGCGGCGGCTGCGCTTTCCGGGGCGGTTCCCCGGCTTCTTCCGGTTTCTGCGGCAGATGGGCGGGCTGGGGCCCGCGTTCTGGCGCGACCAGCTGCGCTGATATGGCCAGGCTTGCAGCAGCGGGTGGCGCGTGGTGCCATGGTGCTCCGCACGAGGCAGGGACATGCCCATGAACCAGACCGTTGAGCCCGTTGACAGCCGCTCGGCCCTGCCGCGCTGGGGCTGGGCCGCGCTCAACCTGCTGCAGTTCGTCTTCACCCTGGTCTGGACCATGGCCTGCGTAAGCGTGGCGCTGGCGGTGTACGCGCTGTCCGGCCGTCGCCGCCGGGTGCCGCTGCGGATGGCCTCGTGGCTGTGGGCGCCGGGGCTGCTGCGCGCGGCGGGGGGTCGGTTCGACGTGGAAGGGTTGGAGCGGGTGGACTGGTCGCAGCCTTACGTGCTGGTGGCCAACCACCAGTCGGTGATCGATATCTGCGCGCTGTTCCGGGCGGTGCCGGTGCCGCTGCGGTTCCTGTTGAAGCAGGAGATGACCCGCGTGCCGTTCGTCAACTGGTATGCCAAAGCCATGGGCATGGTGTTCATCCCGCGCGATGACCGCCGCGGCGCCACGTTGAGCCTGCGCCGGTCGGCGGAGCTGGTGCGCTCGGGCGCGATCGTATGCATCTTCCCGGAAGGCACCCGCAGCCGCGACGGCACGATGGGCCGGTTCAAGCCGGGGGCGTTCCAGGTGGCGATCGAATCCGGCGCGCGGGTGCTGCCGGTAGCGCTGGAAGGCACCGGTGCGGTGCTGCCGCCCGACGGCGCGTTCCGCGCCCGGCCGGGCCCGATCCGGGTCTGCTTCGGCGCGCCCCTGGAGCTGCAGGCCGATGGCGTGCCGCTGGACCGGCAGCAGCTGGCCAGCCGTGCCCAGCAAGCCGTGGAAGACCTGCTGGCCGGGCGCTGAGCGGAGCGGCTGTCCGGCGCTGCACCCGGCGGCCTGCCCGGTGGCGTACCCGGCGATAGGGGCGGCTGCGTTGGTATGCTTCCGCCCCTGCCACGCCGGTGCCGAGCGCATGCTGCTGACCATTCCCCATGACCATCCCTGCCTGCCCGGGCATTTCCCCGGGCGTCCGGTGGTGCCGGGCGTGGTGGTGCTGGAGCGGGTGCTGGCCGCGATCGAGGCCGCCCATGGCCCGCTGCCCACGCTGCGCCTGCCCGCGGTGAAGTTCCAGCGTCCGCTGCTGCCCGGCGATGAGGCCCGCATCCACCTGGAGCAGCCGGCACCCGGACGCTGGCGGTTCCGGGTGATCTGCGGCGAGGCCCAGGTGGCCAGCGGTGACGTGGTGGCGGGGGCCGGGTGAGCGCGGAGTGGAAGCGTCGCCGCGAGGGCGGGGGACGGCTGGCGGTGCGCCTGATCCTGGCCGTGGCCAAGGGCGCGGGGCGCGGCTTCACCCGTCTGTTCCTGGTGCCGATCACCCTGTATTTCCTGCTGCGGCGCCCGGCCGAGCGGCGTGATTCGCGGGCCTATCTGGGCCGCGTGTTTGGCCGCCCCGCGCGCCTGCACGAGGTGGCGCGGCATATCCACACCTTCGCCTCCACCATCCTCGATCGCAGCTTCCTGTTGAGCGAGGATTTCCGCCGCTTCGATGTCACCGTGCACGGGGTGGAGCAGCTGCAGGCGCAGGTGGATGGCGGCCAGGGCGTGCTGCTGTTCGGCTCGCACCTGGGCAGTTTCGAGGCGCTGCGGGTGCTGGCCCGTAGGCGGCCGGATTACAGCATCCGCGTGGTGCTGGACAAGGCCCACAGCGCGGCCGTGACCCAGCTGCTGGACGAGCTCAACCCCGAGGTGGCGGCCACCGTCATCGATGCCGGCCAGCCCGGCCCGGCAATCATGTTGCAGATCCAGCAGGCGCTGCAGGGCGGGGCGATGGTGGCGCTGCTGGTGGATCGCGCCCAGCCGGGCGGGACCGTGGAGCGGGTGCCGTTCCTGGGCGCGCCGGCGGGCTTTCCTGTGGCGCCGTGGCAGATTGCCGCGGTGCTCAAGGTGCCGGTGGTACTGGCGTTCGGCCTGTACCGCGGCGGCAACCGCTACGATCTGGTGTTCGAGCCCTTCAGCGACGGCATCGACCTGCCGCGGCGCGAACGGGCGGCGGCCATTCCGGCGCTCATCCGCCGTTACGCCGCGCGGCTGGAACATCATGTGCGCGATGCGCCCTGGAACTGGTTCAATTTCTACGACTTCTGGAAGGATGACGATGCCGGCAGCGATCAGGAAAGCACCCCGGTGGACAGCACTCGCCGCGACGATGCTGGCGTGCCTGCTGGCCCCGGCGGCGGTGATGGCCCAAGCCGCCAGGGCTGAGCCGATCGACAGCGGCCAGGTGCTGCGCCAGCTGGCGCAGCCGGCGGCGGCGCGCACGCCCTTTGTCGAACTGCGCGAATCGGAACTGCTCGATACCCCGCTGAAGATCAGCGGCGAATACCGGCGCCTGGAAGACAACACCCTCATCCGCGAGGTGGTGTCACCCTATGCCGAGACCACCACGCTCAAGGACGGTCGCGCCACGGTGGAGCGCGCCGGGCGTTCGCCGCGGAGCTTTTCGCTGTCCCGCGCGCCGGAACTGGCCGGGCTGCAGGACACCTTTGGCGCGCTGCTGGCGGGGGATCGTGACGCGCTGGAGGAGAATTTCGCCGTGGGAGCCTGGGGCGCGGCCGACGGCTGGACCCTGACCATGGCCCCGCGCGACCGTGCCCTGGCCCGGCGCGTGCAGGGCATATCGCTGTTCGGTGCCGGGGATGAGCTGCGCTGCATCGAGACGCTCGGCACCGATGACAGCCTGCAGCGGACCCTGCTCGGCAGCGCCACGGTGGCGGCCGCTGATGTGGACAGCGCGGAGGACTTCGAGCGCCTGTGCCGCGCCAGCGCCGGCCACGCCGACTGATGTCGCCGCGGCTGCGGTTCGCCCTGGCCCTGCTGTGGCTGGGCCTGCTGGCGGCATCCGCCCTGCTGGTGTCCCGGCACCTGCACCTGAGTGGTGACCTGCGCGCCTTCATGCCGGCGCCGGAAACACCCGGGCAGCAGCTGCTGATCGACGAGCTGGGCGATGGCCCGGGTGCCCGCATGCTGCTGCTGGCCATCCGTGGTGCCGATGCCGATGTGCTGGCGCAGCAGTCGCGCGCGCTGCAGCAGGCCCTGGCCGACGACGTGCGGATCGAACTGGTGGCCAACGGCAGCGAGGCCGAGGCCGGGCTGGAAGCCATTCCGCAGCGCCTGCGTCCTTACCGCTACCTGCTCAGCCCCGGGCTGGACGGGCGTCCGCTGGACGAGACGGTGCTGCGCGAAGCGCTCCAGGACCGGCTGCAGGACCTGGGTTCCCCGGCCGGCGCGCTGGTGGAGCCGCTGCTGCCGTTCGATCCAACCCTGGAGATCGCCACTCTGGCGGAGGCCTGGGAGCCCGATGGCACGCCGCAGCGGATCGATGGCGTGTGGTTCACCCGGGCCGGCGACGAGGCGCTGCTGCTGGTGCGCACCCGCGATGCGGGATTCGACCCGTCCGCCCAGGGCGGGGTGGTGGAGGCGATCGATGCCGCATTCGCCGACATCAGCGCGGGTACGCGGAGCGCGCTGGTGATGACCGGGCCGGGGGTGTTCTCGATGGAAATCGGCGCGCGCACCGCGCGGGAGGCGGCGCGGATCGGGATCATCGGCAGCATCGGCCTGGTGCTGCTGTACTGGCTGGCCTATCGCAGTGGCCGCCTGCTGCTGCTG
>DXCY01000304.1 GCA_019115725.1 Candidatus Luteimonas excrementigallinarum | reverse complement strand
TTGCGCGTAAGTAAAGGAGGAGGCCGTAGCCGCAGGCGCAGGCCGGGGGACATGGAGCGCAAGGCCTCCCGGCCGCGACGGGGTCTGTCAGGTCACGACGATGTCAATCGATGAGGCAGCCCCGGACTTGGGAGAAGAACTCTTTTTGGGTTCATCTCACAGCTCCCCGGGTTCACGCTGCATGGCGCATCATCCGGGTCTGTCCCGCAACCTCAGGAGGTCGTCGTGAACAGATCCATCAAGGTGTTGCTGGCCGCAATGCTGTCGGCAATGCTGCTGATCGGCTGTGCCAGCACCCGCATGGACAGCAGCCAGAAGCTGGCCATGTATCGCGCCAATGCCGGTGAGCCGGTACGCAGCTTCCAGTTCTTCGGTCGACTGCACAGCTGGACGCCGCTGGGTGACCGGGCGCTGGCGGTATGGACCAGGCCCCGCGAGGCCTGGCTGCTTGAGCTGTCGGGCAGTTGTCCCGATCTTGCCTACGCACATTCGGTGGCAATCACCAGCAGCTTGAACAGCGTGCAGGCCCGGTTTGATCGGGTGCGGCCGATCGGTGCCGGCTCGATGACCATCCCATGCCAGATCGGGGAGATCCGGCCGCTGGATGTGGATGCGCTGCGTGATGCCGAGCGCGACTGGCGCGAGGGCGGTGAGGTCATCGACGAGGCGCCCCAAGAGGCGCCTGGCGAAGCGGCGGATCAGGCGTCGGCTTCGGGCACGTAGCCGGCCGGCTTTTCAGCGCCGCCCTCGAACAGGAACTTGCGCATCTCGGTTTCAAGGAATGCGCGGTGCTTGGGGTCCAGCGGCGAGAGCCGGTTCTCGTTGATCAGCATGGTCTGGTGGGCCAGCCAGGCCGACCATGCGTTCTTGCCGATATTGCCGTAGATCCGCTTGCCCAGTTCGCCCGGCCAGGGGGCGAAATCCAGGCCTTCGGTCTCGACCTGCTCTTTCTGGCAGAAAACTTTGCGCATGATGCTCCGCTCTCGCAATGGGGGCTGCCATTGTAGGTCGCGGGCTGTCCTGCGGCCGGTATCCGTATGCCAGGCGCTCAGGAGCGGGCCGAAAGCAGCCTGCGGACAGGCGCCGGGATGCCCAGCGTTTCCAGCGCGTCGCGGGAAACCCAGCGCTGTTCGTCACCGTCGTTGATGGCTTGCCGCGGCGCCACGCCCTGCCAGAGCAGTGGGTGCAAAGTAAGCCGGTAGTGGGTGAACGCGTGGGCGACCGGAGCCAGCCTGCGCGGCGGTGGGTGGTCGCCCTTGGCATGCGTGCTGAAAAGTGCGCGGGCGCCCTCGGCGTCGTTGGCCTCCGGGAGCGACCACAGCGAGCCCCAGATGCCGGTGGGCGGGCGGCGCTGCAGCAGCACGCGGCCGGCCTCGTCGTAGAGCATCAGCACCGTCGTCTCCCGTTCGGGCAGCGGCTTGCCGGGCTTCGGGGTGGGCAGCTCGGCAACGCGTCCCTGGGCCAGGGCGGCGCAGTCTGCGCTGATCGGGCACAGCATGCAGGCGGGATCGTGGCGGGTGCAGAGGGTGGCGCCGAAATCCATCTGCGCCTGGGTGTAATCGGCCAGGCGCGCGTCAGGCAGGTGCGATTCGGCGAACTTCCACAGTTGTTGCTCGACCCTGGAGGTGCCGGGCCAGCCATCGACCGCGTGCCAGCGCGACAGCACGCGTTTGACGTTGCCATCCAGAATCGCGTGGCGGTCGCCCCAGGCCTGGGCAAGGATCGCGCTGGCGGTGCTGCGGCCGATGCCGGGCAGGGACACCAGGGCGGCATGATTGCGCGGCAGCTCGCCGCCGTGATGTTCCACGCAGGCCTGGGCGGCGGCGTGCAGGTTGCGCGCGCGGGCGTAGTAGCCAAGCCCCGACCAGAGCGCGAGCACCTCATCCTGCGGCGCTGCGGCCAGGGCGGGAAGATCCGGCAGGGCGGCAACAAAGCGCTCGAAGTAGGGCATCACCACGCGCACCTGGGTCTGCTGCAGCATGATTTCCGACAGCCACACCCGGTAGGGCGTGCGCGGATGCTGCCAGGGCAGGTCGTGGCGGCCGTTGATATCGAACCAGACCAGCAGGCGCGATGCGAAGCTGTCGGTCACGGCTGCGGCTCCGCCTGCCCGGAATCGTCCTGGATGGTGATCTCCACGCCGTGCAGGCTGGCGCCGGCGATGTCCACGTGCGGTGCCACCAGCCGGCCTTCAAGCGGCGGCAGCGGGGATCCACTGGCGATGCCATCCATCCACGCCAGCACCTCCGGCAGGCGCAGGCGGCCTTCGAAGCGCGCCTGGTCGCGGGCCAGCTGCAGCTGCAGCGGCTCGTCCAGGTTGGGCGCGCCCCGATAGGTGAGCTCGAACGGCAGCGGCGTATCGGGATCGTCGAAGGGCGCGGGCAGGGTCGGCCAGGCGGACGGCCAGCGTTCGATTTCTCCCATCACGGCCAGCGCCAGCTGCTGACCCACGGCGAGGTGGCCGCGACCTTGCAGGCGTGGAATCAGGTCCTGTCCGCGAAGCGCGATGGCAGCGGGATCCAGGGTGAGCGTGCCGCCCGCAAATGTGCCTTCGCCGGCCAGGCCAAGCGCAAACGGGCTGGTCTGGTCTGCGGTTACGTGCTGCGCGCTGGCAGAGACTCGCAGTCCGGCCAGTCCGAAGCCGGCTCCTGCAGGCAGTTCTTCCAGCCGGGTGGACAGCACCGCGCGGGCCGGCAGCTCCCAGCGCCCGGCCTGCAGGGTGAAGGTGCCGGCCACGCCGACACCCGCATCGGTTTCCGGGCGCGTCATCGCCACGTGCAGACGGAAAGGCGCGCGCAGTGTTTCCGCGAGGTAGCGGCCGCTGACGTCCGCCCCCAGGCGTGCCTGCGGAGCGAACCGCGGCAGCTGGATGGAAAGGTCCTCAATCGCCCAGCCGTCCGCCTGCAGCTGCCCCTGCCGCACATGCAGGCCCTCGGCGAGGGTGGGCAGCGGGCCATCACCACGGGGGCGCTGTGCCCACCAGCTGAGCGTGGGCTGCAACTGCACGCGCGGGTCGTCGATCTCGATGCGGGTGATCAACAGATTGGCGCCGCGCGAGCGCAGCGTGGACCAGGGAACGGAAACGAAGACGCGCTCGGCTTCCAGCAGCGGCTCGGCCCCGCCCGGCAGGCGTGCAGTCATGCCCCGGACCACGAGCTGGGGCGTGCCGCGCAGGCGGTAATCGAACTGCTTCGCGTCCAGTTCCAGGCCGGTGGCCTGTCCGGCCAGCGCCATCATCCGCGGTCCGAGTACCTGTGGGCTGATCGCCCAGCGCAGCGCCGCCGCGGCAAGCAGCAGCAGGACAACGACCACGACGAGCGCGATCGCGAAGCGACGCTTCACCCGCCCAGCGCCTCCGGCAGCAGGGCATCGACAAAGGCTTCGGCGTCGAACACGCGCAGATCTTCCGGGCGCTCACCGATGCCGGCATAGCGGATCGGGATGCCGAACTCGCGTGCCAGGGCGAACACCACGCCGCCCTTGGCAGTGCCGTCCAGCTTGGTCACCACCAGGCCGGTCACCTTGACCGCGGCGTTGAACTGGCGCACCTGCGATACCGCGTTCTGGCCCGTGGTGCCATCCACCACCATCAGTACTTCGTGCGGGGCGGTGGGGTCGATCTTGCCCAGCACGCGCCCGATCTTGCCCAGCTCGGCCATCAGCCCCTGCTGGGTATGCAGGCGGCCGGCGGTGTCGGCGATGAGGATGCCGGTGCCGCGCGAGCGGGCCGACTGCAGCGCGTCGAAAGCGACCGAGGCGGCGTCGGCATTCTGGCCCTGGGCCACGACCGGCACATCGTTGCGCTCGCCCCAGGCCTGCAGCTGGGCCACGGCGGCGGCGCGGAAGGTGTCGCCGGCGGCCAGCATCAGGCCGTGGCCTTCTTCCTTGTAACGCCGGGCGAGCTTGCCGATGGTGGTGGTCTTGCCTACGCCGTTGACCCCCACGGTGAGGATCACGAACGGTTTGGCCACGGTGTCGATGACCAGCGGCTGGGCGACGGGTTGCAGCAGCGCGACCATTTCGTTGCGCAGGCCTGCCAGCAGCGCGGCGGCATCGGCGAACTCGCGCGCCTTCATGCGCTTGCGCATGGTCTCCACCAGCCCGGTGGTGGCGGCGACGCCAACGTCGGCCATCAGCAGTGCGGTCTCGATTTCGTCGAGCAGGTTGTCATCGAGCCGGGGATTGTTGGAGAACAGTCCGCCGAGACTGCGGGCGAAACCGCTGACGCCAAGACGCTCACGCCAGCCCTTTTTGCCGGGCGCAGCGGCAGGGGCGGGCTCGGGTCGCGGCGCAGCAACAGGGGCTGGAGCAGTCGGCGCGGCAGCCGGTGCCGGAGGCGGCGCGGGCGGAGCGGCTGCCGGTGGGATGGCGGGTGCTGGTGCCGGAGGGGTGGCTGGAGGCGCGGATGGCGCAGTTGCTGGGGCACTTTCCACCGGCGCGGTGGGCTCCTGCTTCGCCACGGGCGGCGCTACGGGACCGGTGACCGGGGATTCTGGCACCGGCTTCTCAACCGCAGGCGCTTCGGTAGCAGGTGCCGGTGGCGCTTCGGTTTCGGCGGCAGTGGGCGCGCTCTGGTGGCTTTCCGGGAACGCCGCGGCCAGCTCCTCGATGCTCAGCCGGCGCCGGCTGTCTGACTGCTCTGCATCGGATTTTTTGCGTCGGAACCAGCTGGACATGCCGCGATCAGGTCCTGGATGGGGGAGAATGGCCGAATGGTATCACCCGGCCCCCGTCTCCCCGTTGTGGAAGGACACCGATGAAACAGGCCCCAGGCAGGGTCCGGATCATCGGTGGACGCTGGCGCGGCACCCGCCTGCCGGTGGCGGATGCGCCCGGCCTGCGACCGACCTCTGACCGCGCCCGCGAAACCCTGTTCAACTGGCTGCAGCCGGAGCTTCCCGGCGCCCGCGTGCTTGACCTGTTTGCCGGCAGCGGTGCGCTGGGGCTGGAGGCACTGTCGCGCGGCGCCACAGAGGCTATGCTGGTGGAGCGTGATGCAGGTCTGGCCAAGGGCCTGCAGGAGACCGTGCAGAAACTGGAGGGAGGCGGCGCCGCGCGGGTGGTACGCGCCGATGCGCTGCAGTTCCTGGCCGCGCCGCTGCACGGGCGTTTCAACCTGGTGTTCCTGGATCCACCGTTCGAAGCCAGCCTGTGGGACGCGGCGCTGGCGCAGCTGCCGGCCTGGCTGGCTGAGGATGCGTTGCTGTACGTGGAGTCACCGGTGGATGGCTACGTGGAGCCGGGCGCGGGCTGGGTTCCGCATCGCGAATCGCGCACCCGTGACGCCCGCCACGCGCTCTACCGGCGCGTGCCCCGGACGGCTTCCGCCTGATGCGACGCTGTTACACTGGACGCCCACCGACCCGGCCCTCCCGACAGGCGTTTTCCTGACATGAGCGTGGCGCGCAACCGCATCGCGGTCTATCCCGGAACCTTCGACCCGATCACCAACGGGCACATCGACCTGATCCACCGTGCTTCGCCGCTGTTCGCGAAGATCATCGTGGGCATCGCCGAGAGTCCGGGCAAGGGTCCCACGCTCGAGCTGGACCTGCGGCTGGAGCTGGCGCGACTGGCAGTGCAGGGGCATGACAACGTGGAAGTGCGCAGCTTCGACTGTCTGCTCGCCGACTTCGTTCGTGAAGTCGGTGGCGGCGTGCTGCTGCGCGGCCTGCGGGCGGTGTCGGATTTCGAGTACGAATTCCAGATGGCCAGCATGAACAGGCATCTCATTCCCGAAGTGGAAACCCTGTTCCTGACCCCGGCCGAACAATACGGTTTCATATCCTCGTCGCTGGTCCGCGAGATCTCCCGCCTCGGCGGCGATGTCTCCGCGTTCGTGCCGGCGGCGGTGGCCGAAGCGCTGCAGACCGAATGGCAGCGCAAAGCATCAACCTGACCTTGTAAACCCTGAAGGGGACGCTGAAATGAAGATCATGACCCGACTGCTGCTGTGCGCCAGCCTCGCCCTGCCGCTGGCAGCCTGTCAGAAAGAAGAAGCGGTGGAGCAGACCCAGGCCGCCCCGCTGACCGCCCCGCAGAGCGGTGACCGGGAGGCCTGGCGCGCTTACCTCAACGACGCCGTGGGCCGCAACATGGACGGCATCTACAGCCAGCCGTTCGTGTACCTGGTGCCGGCCGAGGGTGGCGAGGAGTTCGAGGAAGAATACGAGCGCCTGGCCGAGCGTGCCGAGAACGATCTGGCCCGCGGCATCGTGCGCGGCAACCTGCTGGCCTACGCGGGCCACAACTCCAACCGCGTTGCCGACCTGGTCGTGCGCGCCTTCGAGGGCGTTCCGGAAGGCACGATGGAAGGCGTGCGCGTGCTGTTCATCGGTGATGCCGCCGACAACCCGCGGGTGGAAGAGGCGGTGACGCCGGCCAAGGTTGAATACGTTTTCATCGAAAAGTAAGTCGCGCCGGCGCGCGCTGGAAAGCAGATGTCGCTGAAGATCAACGAGCTGTGCATCAACTGCGACGTGTGCGAGCCCGCGTGCCCGAACAACGCGATCTCACAGGGCGAGGTCATCTACGTGATCGACCCCGCCCTGTGTACCGAGTGCGTGGGCCACTTTGATGAGCCCCAGTGCATGGAAGTGTGTCCGGTCGAATGCATCGACCCGGACCCCGAGCATCCCGAGACCGAAGACCAGCTGCTGGCCAAGCTGCGCCAGTTGCAGGAGCAGGGCGCCGCGCCGGCCGATGCCGTCGCCGGTAACGTCGCGGGGGCGTGAGACACGCAAACCGATTTCCCAGTGGTGGAGCAAACATGAAGTTCTGGTCCGGTGTGATCATCGCGGTGGCCCTGGTTGCCACCCCAGCCTGTGGCCGTGATGCGGCCGCCCAGCCTGAGCACGACGCCAGGCCGGATTCCGCCGCCGCCAAGGTGCCGCCGGGCGTGGCCATCGCCTCGGCCCACGCGCTGGCAACCGAAGCCGGCCTGGAAATCATCCGCGAGGGTGGCAATGCGTTCGACGCCGCCATCGCCGTGTCCGCCGCGCTGTCAGTGGTGGAGCCGATCAGCTCCGGCATTGGCGGCGGCGGCTTCTTCCTGCTGCACCAGGCCGAAGAAGACCGCGATGTGTTCCTCGACGCACGCGAGACTTCGCCGGCTGCGGTGAGCTCGGACGACTACCTGACCGAAGACGGTGAGTTCGACCGCGACCGGGCGACCAACGGCCCGTGGGCCGCGGGCATCCCGGGCCTTCCGGCCGCCTTCGTGCACCTGGCCAACGAGTACGGCCAGCTGCCGCTGGAGCGCTCGCTGGCACCGGCGATCCGCCTGGCCGACGAGGGCTTCCCCGTCTACGGGCGGATGGAGCGGGGCTACCAGAGCCGCGCCGAGGTGATGGAGCGCTATCCCGGTACCCGCGACACTTTCCTGATCGACGGCCGTGCCATGCGCGAGGGCGATACCTTCCGCCAGCCGGACCTTGCGCGCACGCTTGAGCGTCTGGCCGCGGACGGCTTCGACGGCTTCTACCGCGGCCGCACCGCCGAGCTGCTGCTGGAAGGCGTGCAGGCCGAGGGCGGCGTGTGGACCGCCGACGACCTGGCGTCCTACAAGGTGGTGGAGCGCGAGCCGCTGCGGCTCAACTACCACGAGTGGGAGATCGTGACCGCGCCGCCGCCGTCTTACGGTGGCGTGGCCCTGGCGCAGATGCTGCAGATCCTCGCCGGCTGGGAGCTGGAGGAGCTGGATCCCGCGCTGCGCGCCCACCTGACGGTGGAATCCATGCGCCGCGCCTTCCGCGATCGCACCTTCTACCTGGGCGATCCGGACTTCGTCGATATTCCGATGGAGACGCTGACCAGCCGCGACTATGCCGCTGGCCTGCGCGCCACCATCCATCCGCAGCGGGCCACGCCGAGCGACATGCTCTCCGGCGAGCCCACCCCGCTGGAAGGCGACGAGACCACCCACTTCTCCATCATCGACGCCCAGGGCAACCGCGTGGCCGCCACGCAGACGGTGAACCTGCTGTACGGATCGGGCCTGGTGCCGCCGGGCACCGGCGTGCTGCTGAACAACGAGATGGACGACTTTGCCCTGCAGCCGGGCGAGGCCAATGCCTTCGGGGTGATGGGTTTCGACGCCAACGCGCCGGAGCCGGGCAAGAGCATGCTGAGCTCGATGACTCCCACCTTCATGCTGTCCGACGACCGCATCGCGGTGCTGGGCACGCCGGGCGGCACCCGCATCATCACCATGGTGCTGCTGGGGATCCTGGGCTATGACGCCGGCCTGGATGCGCAGTCGGTTGCCGCGCTGCCGCGCTTCCACCACCAGTGGTTGCCCGACCGCATCTCCGCCGAGCGCGGTGCGTTCAGCCCCGAGGTGATCGCCCGCCTGCGCGAGATGGGTCATGAGGTGGATGCGCCCGACGAGCAAGACGAGATGCGTCGCAGCGCCGGACGTACCTCCAGCCACAGCTGGGGCAACCTGCAGACGGTGGCCTGGAACCTGCGCGACAACACCCTGGAAGGCGGCACCGATCCGCGCAACGAGGTTGGCTCCGCCGAAGTGCAGCTGACCCCCGAACCGTAGGTCGGGGCTACGCTCCCGACATGGAACAGCACCGATGAAACTCTGGTCGATCGAAGGCAACACCCAGAAGCTCGACGGCGGGGCGATGTTCGGCAACGCCCCGCGCGCGCTGTGGACCCGCTGGATGCAGCCGGATGATCTGAACCGTATTCCGCTGGCCTGCCGCGCCCTGCTGGTGCAGGGCCTCAACGGCCGCACGGTGCTGTTCGAGACCGGCGTGGGCGCGTTCTTCGAGCCCAAATACCGCGACCGCTACGGCGTGGTCGAGGAGCGCCACGTGCTGCTCGACTCGCTGCGCGCGGCCGGCTTCACCCACGAGGACATCGACGTGGTGGTGCTCTCGCACCTGCACTTCGACCATGTGGGCGGGCTGCTGCGTGAGTACCGCGAGGGCGAGCCGCACGAGCTGCTGTTCCCGAACGCGGTGTTCCTCACCAGTCGCCCGCACTGGGAGCGGGCCTGCAACCCGCACGCCCGTGACCGCGCCAGCTTCATTCCTGAATTGCCGGGATTGCTGGAGGCCAGCGGCCGGCTGCAGTTCGTCGAGGACGGGCGTGCCGATGTGCTGGGTGATGCGGTGAGTTTCAGCTACAGCAATGGGCACACGCCGGGGATGATGCTGGCCGAGATCCACGGGCAGCCCGGCGACGACGGGCGTCCGCGCGGCGGCATCGCCTTCTGCGCCGATCTGGTGCCGGGGCGGCCGTGGGTGCATCTGCCCATCACCATGGGCTATGACCGCAGCCCGGAGCTGCTGATCGACGAGAAAACCGCCTTCCTGGCCGATGCGCTGGAGCGCGGCGTGAGCCTGTTCCTGACCCACGACCCGGACGTGGCCGTGGTGCAGCTGGGTCGCGATGAGCGCGGGCGTTACATTCCCGCCGCCGAAACCCCCGCCCTCAAGGCCAGCGCCCTCCCGTAGGAGCGCGCCGCGCGTGCGGAGGGCTCAGCCGCTCAGCCGCCCGGGGTGCCGAAGATCTTGTCGCCGGCGTCGCCCAGCCCGGGCAGGATGTAGCCGCGTTCGTCCAGGCGCTCGTCCACCGAAGCGGTATAGACCTCGATGTCGGGATGCACGGCCTCCACCGCACGCAGGCCCTCCGGCGCGGCGACCAGGAACAGGCCCTTGATCCGCTTGGCACCGGCCGCCTTGAGCATGTCGATCGTGGCGATCAGGGTGCCGCCAGTGGCCAGCATCGGATCCAGGATCAGGGCCGTGCGGTCGGCCATGTTGTCCACCAGCTTCTCGTAATAGGTCACCGCGGCGAGGGTGCTTTCATCACGCGCCAGCCCGACCACGCTGACCTTGGCCGCCGGGATCATCTCCAGCACGCCTGGCAGCATGCCGATGCCGGCGCGCAGGATCGGTACCAGCGTCACCTTGCGCCCCTTGATCCGGCGCACGCTGACCGGCCCGGCCCAGCCTTCCACCTGCGCCTGCTCGGTTTCCAGGTCGGCCGTGGCCTCGTAGGTCAGCAGCGCGGCCACCTCGGCCGACAGCTCGCGGAAGGTCTTGGTGCTGTTGTCTGCCCGGCGCATCAGGCCGAGCTTGTGCTGCACCAGGGGGTGGCGGACTTCGACGATTTTCATGCCCGCAAGTGTCCCCCAGAACCACTTCCGATGCATCCGCCGAAGGGGCAGGGGAGTGCCAAGTGCACAGAAAGGGATTCATCTCCCGCGTCCGGGGTTGCTGCTTCGATTTGCTTTCTCGTGACCTGATGGGCCCCGCCGTGGCCGGGAGGCCTTTGCGCTTCATGTCCCCCGGCCTCCGCCTATGGCTACGGCCTCCTCCTTTACTTACGCGCAAAGGCCTCCCGGCCACGACGGGGCTCGGCTCCGGAACCACC
>DXCY01000303.1 GCA_019115725.1 Candidatus Luteimonas excrementigallinarum | reverse complement strand
GTGCCAGGAGCCGTCGGGGGCGTAGCCCCGACCTACGCGACGCCTCCACACCGTAGGTCGACCCTGCGCGGCCGACTGCGTGCCCCCATCCGTAGGTCGGCCCTGCGCGGCCGACGCGGCCGATGCACGGGCGGGTAGAATCCCCGGATGCGCCGGTTTGCACACTTCATCGATGGCGAGGTCCGCGAACCCGCCGGCGGAAGCTGGCTGGAGGTGTTCGACCCCTCCTCCGGCGAGGCCTGGGCCGAGGTGGCTGCGGGTGACGCCCGCGATGTGGATGATGCGGTCAACGCCGCGCAGGCCGCCTTCCCCGCATGGTCGGGCCTGCGCAACAGCGAGCGCGCGGCGCACCTGGAGCGGCTGGCCACGGCGCTGGAAGCGCGTATCGATGAGTTTGCCCGGGTCGAGGCCCGCAACGGCGGCAAGCCGCTGGCCCTGGCCCGCGACGCCGAGATCCCGCGCGCGGTGTCCAACCTGCGCTTCTTCGCCCACGCCGCCACCCAGTTCTCCAGCGAGTCGCACCACGGCGAGGCCGGGCTCAACTACACCCTGCGCCAGCCGCTGGGCGTGGTGGGCACCATCTCGCCCTGGAACCTGCCGCTGTACCTGTTCACCTGGAAGATCGCGCCGGCACTGGCCGCCGGCAACACAGTGGTGGCCAAGCCGTCCGAAGTGACCCCCGCCACCGCCGCCATGTTCGGCGAACTGGCCCGCGAAGCCGGCCTGCCGGCGGGCGTGCTCAACATCGTCCACGGCGGCGGCCCGGAAGTGGGCGAATCAATCGTCCGCCACGATGCGGTGCAGGCGGTGTCCTTCACCGGCAGCACGGCGGTGGGCCGGCGCATCGCCGGCGTCGCCGGACCGCTGTTGAAGAAGGTGTCCCTGGAACTGGGCGGCAAGAACCCGACCCTGGTATTCGCCGATTCGGACTGGCAGGTACACCTGGACACCTTGCTCCGCTCCGCGTTCCAGAATTCCGGGCAGATCTGCCTGTGCGGATCCCGGATCCTGGTGGAGCGTGCCACCTACCCGGCATTCCGCGATGCCTTCGTGGCGCGTGCACGCAGCCTGAAGCCGGGCAATCCGCTGGACGAAGACACCCACCTCGGTCCACTGGTGTCCCAGGCCCACTTCGACAAGGTGACCACGGCGATCGAGCGCGCCCGCGAGGAAGGCGGCCGCATCCTCTGCGGCGGCGATGCCCTCGACCGCCCGGGCTGGTTCGTCACCCCCACGGTGATCGAGGGGCTGGGCCCCGACAGCAGCACCAACCTGGAAGAGATCTTCGGCCCGGTGGTCACCCTGCAGGCGTTCGACGACGATCAGCAGGCACTGGCGCTGGCCAATGCCGGCCACTACGGCCTGTCCGCCTCGGTGTGGACCCGCGATCTGGCCCGCGCGCACCGAATGGGTGCCGGGCTGCGGGCGGGCATGGTCTGGATCAACACCTGGCTGCAGCGCGACCTGCGCACGCCCTTCGGCGGGATGGGCCAATCCGGCCTGGGCCGCGAGGGCGGGCTGGAAGCCATGCGCTTCTACACCGCGCCGCGCAACGTCTGCATCGCCACCTGAACACCACTCCTACTGCAACGGATTTCCATGTACCGACTCCACGACCTGCTTGAACGCAACCGCCACTGGGCCGAGCGCGTCGAAGCGGAAGACCCCGGCTTTTTCAACCGCCTGTCGAAGATCCAGGCCCCGCGCTTCCTGTGGATCGGCTGCTCCGACTCGCGCGTGCCCGCCAACCAGATCATCGATGTGAATCCCGGCGAGGTGTTCGTGCACCGCAACGTGGCCAACGTGGTGGTGCACACCGATCTGAACTGCCTGTCGGTGATCCAGTTCGCCATCGACGTGCTGGGGGTCGAACACATCCTGGTGGTGGGCCATTACGGCTGCGGCGGCGTCGGCGCGGCGCTGGACGGGCGCAGCGTGGGCCTGGCCGACAACTGGATCCGCCACGTCAAGGACGTCAAGCACAAGCACCGCGGCCTGATCGAATCGATCGACGATCCCGAGCTGCGCCACGACCGGCTGTGCGAACTGAACGCGCTGGAGCAGATGATCAACATCTGCGAGTCCACCGTGGTGCGCGAGGCCTGGGGACGCGGGCAGAAGGTGTCCGTGCATGCCTGGGTGTATTCACTGCGCAACGGCCACGTGCATGATCTTGGGCTGGCGATCGATTCGCCCGCGGCGCTGCCCGAGCAGTATGGTCCGGCGCTGGAGCGCATCTGCCAGGACCGGGAGGACCGCTGAATGGACAACGGAATCGTTCGCACCACCACCGCACCCGGCCCCGTGGGCGCCTATCCCCACGCCCGGCGGGTGGGCAACCTGCTGTTTCTTTCCGGCATCGGGCCACGCGATGCGGCCACCAATGCGATTCCCGGCAACAGGCATGACGCCGACGGCACGCTGGTGGCCCATGACATCACCGCCCAGACCCACGCGGTGTTCGCCAACGTGCGCGCGGTGCTGGAGGCCAGCGGCGCCCGCTGGGAAGACCTGGTGGACGTGACCGTGTACCTGACCGACATGGCCGGCGACTTCAAGGCCTACAACGCGGTGTGGGCGGAGTATTTTCCGGAAATCGACACCGCACCCTGCCGCACCACCCTGGGCATCGATGCCCTGCCCACCCCCATCGCGATAGAGTTGAAGTGCGTGGCGGCGCTGCCGTCGCCATCCCCCTGATCCCGCAGGAGACCCCGGATGCTGCCCGGCCCGCTGAACTTCCAGAAATGGATCGAGGACAACCGCCACCTGCTCAAGCCGCCGGTGGGCAACAAGTGCATCTACGACGGTGACTTCATTGTCATGGTGGTCGGCGGCCCGAATACCCGCACCGACTACCACTGGGAGGAAGGCCCGGAGTGGTTCTACCAGCTGGAAGGCGAGATGACCCTGCGCATCCAGGATCATTCCGATGGAGGACCGGGCAAGGTGCGCGACATTCCGATCCGTGCCGGCGAGACCTTCCTGCTGCCGCCCAGGGTGCCGCACTCGCCCCAGCGCACCGAGGGTTCGATCGGTCTGGTGATCGAACGCAAGCGCCTGCCGCACGAGAAGGACGGGCTGCTGTGGTTCTGCGAACAGTGCAACCACATGCTGTACGAGGAGTACTTTGCGCTGGAGAACATCGAGCAGGATTTCTTCCGCGTGTTCGAAACTTTCTACCGCAGCGATGCCCTGCGCACCTGCAGCGCCTGTGGCCACCTCAACCCGCGGCCTGCGCGGTACGAGGCGCAGCCGTCGGGGCCGTAGCCCCTACAATCGTCCGCATGCTGAAAATCGATATCCACGCCCACTATCTGCCGCGCGACTGGCCCGACCTGGCGGCCAAGTACGGTGACCCGCGCTTTCCGGTGATCCACCACACCAGCGACGGCCGGCACCGGATCTACCGCAACGGCAAGTTCTTCCGCGAAATCTGGTCCAACACCTGGGACGCGCAGGAGCGGATCGACGAATTCGCCCGCTTCGGCGTGCAGGTGCAGGTGATCAGCACCGTGCCGGTGATGTTCAGCTACTGGGCCAAGGCCAACCAGGCGCTGGAACTGCACCAGGCGCTCAACGACCACATGGCCGAAACCTGCCGCGCGCATCCGCGCCACTACGCCGGCATCGGTACGGTGCCGCTGCAGTCGCCGCGGCTGGCCATCCAGGAGCTTGAACGCTGCATGGAGCAGCTGGGCCTGCAGGGTGTGCAGATCGGCTCGCACGTGCAGGTGTCGGCGGATACCCATTGGAACCTGGACGCGCCGGAGCTGTTTCCCTTCTTCGAGGCGGCGGCGGACCTGGGCGCGGCCATCCTGGTGCACCCCTGGGACATGATGGGCACCGACACCATGCCCAAGTACTGGCTGCCCTGGCTGGTGGGCATGCCCGCCGAGCAGTCACGGGCGGCCTGTTCGCTGGTGTTCGGCGGGGTGCTGGAGCGCCTGCCGAAGCTGAAGATCTGCATGGCGCACGGCGGCGGCAGCTTTCCCTACACCATCGGCCGCATCGAGCACGGCTTCAACATGCGGCCCGACCTGGTGGCCACCGACAACCCGCACAATCCGCGCAAGTACCTCAAGCAGCTGTACTTCGACTCCTGGGTCGCCGATCCGAAGGCGCTGGAGTACCTGATCGATGTCTGCGGCGTCGACCGGGTGATGCTGGGCACCGACTATCCCTTCCCGCTGGGCGAGCAGTCCCCGGGCGCGGTGATCGAAGGCGTGACGCTGGACGCGGCCGGCAAGGAGCGCCTGTATCACGGCACCGCGCTGGAATGGCTCGGCCTGTCCGCCAACCGGTTCGCCTGACCCGCCATGCCACACCTGACCCTGCAGTACACCGCGAACCTGGACGGCTTTGATGCCTCCGCCTGGTTGGCCGCGGCCAACCAGGCGCTGATCGACAGCGGCCATTTCGATGAGCTGGCCATCAAGAGCCGCGCCGTGCGGCTCGATCACTTCCGCGTCGGTGGCACCGATGCCGGACGCGGCTTCGTGCACGCACAGCTGAAGATCATGCCCGGCCGCAGCCCCGAGCTGCGCCAGGCCCTCGGCCAGGCGGTACTCGACGCGCTGCGCCACGCCACCCCGGCTTCCACCCTGCACTGCCAGCTGTGCGTCGAGGTGGAAGAGCTGGCGGCATCCACCTACACCAAAGCCATTCTTGAACCCGGCCAGCCGGAGTCCACACCGTGAGCCAGCTTTTCGACGACGATTACGCCAGCGCGCTGGATGCAGCCGATCCGCTGCAAGCCCTGCGCGGTGAATTCCATATTCCCCGGCACGACGGGCGCGAGCAGGCGTATTTCTGCGGCAACTCGCTGGGCCTGCAGCCAAAGGCAGCGCGCGGCTACGTGGAGGAAGTGCTGGAGAAATGGGCGGTCGAGGCGGTGGAAGGACACTTCACCGGGTCCGGCCAGTGGATGCCCTACCACGCGCTGGTGCGTAACGGCCTGGCCGCCGCCGTGGGCGCCCTGCCCTCGGAGGTGGTGGCGATGAACTCGCTCACCGCCAACCTGCATTTGATGATGGTCAGCTTCTACCGGCCCACGCCGGAGCGGCCGGCGATCCTGATGGAGGCCGGGGCGTTTCCCTCCGACCGCTATGCGCTGGAGTCGCAGGTGCGCTTCCACGGCTTCGACCCGGACACCGATCTGATCGAAGTGCAGCCGGATGAGCCCGACGGCACCCTCTCGATGGCCGCGATCGAGCAGGCCATCGCCGAGCACGGCCCGCGCCTGGCGCTGGTGCTGTGGCCGGGCGTGCAGTATCGCACCGGGCAGGCGTTCGACATGGCGGAGATCGTGCGCCTGGGCCACGCCGCCGGCGCGGTGGTCGGCTTCGACCATGCCCACGCTGCCGGCAACCTGCCGCTGCGCCTGCATGATGCCGGCGCCGACTTCGCCGTCTGGTGCCACTACAAGTACATGAACGCCGGACCTGGCGCGGTGGCCGGCTGTTTCGTGCATGAACGCCACGCGCGCACGGACCGGCCGCGCTTTGCCGGCTGGTGGGGCCACGAACAGGACAGCCGCTTCCGCATGGGCCCCGACTTCGTGCCCACGCCGGGGGCGGAAGGCTGGCAGCTCAGCAATCCGCCGATCCTTGGCCTGGCGCCGCTGCGGGCTTCACTGGCGCTGTTCGAGCGCGCCGGCATGGACGCGCTGCGGGCAAGATCCGAGCGCCTGACCGCATACCTGCAGGCGCTGATCGAGGCGCGGCTGTCGCCTGTGCTGCAGATCGTCACGCCCGGTGAGGCCTCACGCCGCGGCGCCCAATTGTCACTGCGGGTACGCGCGGGCCGCGAGGCCGGCCGCGACCTGTTCGCCCATCTGGCCCGCAATGGCGTGCTCGGCGACTGGCGTGAGCCCGATGTGATCCGCATTTCTCCTGCGCCGCTGTACAACAACCACGCCGATTTGCTGCGCTTCGCCCGCGAAGTCCAGACCTGGGCGGCCATCACCCATGGACAGCCACATGACTGAGAGCGATCGCCATATCACCATCGTGGGCGCCGGTCTGGCCGGGGCCCTGCTCGGCGCGCTGCTGGCCCGGCGCGGCTGGAAGGTGGATATCTACGAGCGCCGCGGCGACCCGCGGCTGGAAGGTTACGAAGGCGGCCGCTCGATCAACATGGCCCTGGCCGAACGCGGCCGCCATGCGCTGCAGAAGGCGGGGATCGAGCAGGAAGTGATGGCACGCACGGTGATGATGCGTGGGCGCATGGTGCACTTCGCCGATGGCGAGCAGCAGCTTCAGCGCTACGGCCGCGACGACTCGGAAGTGATCTGGTCGGTGCATCGCGGCAACCTCAACATCACCCTGCTCGGCCATGCCGAAGCTGCGGGGGCGACGCTGCACTTCAACCGCCGCCTGGATTCGCTGGACTTCGAAGCCGGCCGGGCCCGCTTCATCAACGACGCCAACGAAGGCAAGGCCAGCACGGTCGACTTCAAAGTGATCGTGGGGGCCGACGGCGCCGGATCGGCGGTGCGCGCGCAGATGCAGCGCGAGACCAGGCTGGGCGAGCGCTTTGAACCGCTGGGCCATGCCTATCGCGAGCTGGAGATCCCGGCGGGCGACGATGGCCAGTTCCGGATCGAGCCCAACGCGCTGCATATCTGGCCGCGCGACGATTACATGTGCATCGCGCTGCCCAATGACAGCGGCAACTTCACCGTGACCCTGTTCATGCCCAATGAGGGCGACCCGGGCTTTGACACCGTGCGCTCCGTGCAGCAGGCGCGCGAACTGTTCCAGCGCGACTTCCCCGACCTGCTGCCGCTGCTGAGCGGCCTGGACCACGACTGGCAGCACAACCCCGTAAGCCCACTGGGCACGCTGTACCTGGACCGCTGGCGCCTGTATGGCCGCGCGGTGCTGGTGGGCGACGCCGCCCACGCCATGGTGCCCTTCCACGGCCAGGGCATGAACTGCGCGCTGGAGGACTGCGTGTCGCTCGCGCGCCATATCGAGGAAGCGCCCGACCTCGCCGCGGCCTTCACCGCCTACGAGAACGAGCGCCGGCCAAATGCCGAGGCGATCCAGCAGATGGCGCTCGACAACTACCGTGAGATGCGCGACCGGGTGGACGATGCCGATTACCTGCTCCAGCGCGAGTTGGAATTGAAGCTGCAGCAGCGCCATCCCGACCGTTTCGTACCGCGCTACGCCATGGTGACCTTCATGCGCATTCCCTATTCGCTGGCGCTGGAGCGCAACCGCATCCAGCTGGAAATCCTGGCTCAGGCCACCGAAGGAATGGAGACCCTGGACGGAGTGGACTGGGAGGCGCTGGACGAGCAGGTCAACACCCGCCTGGCGCCGCTGACCGAAGAGCAGAAGGCAGGCGCGAGGAAGTGAGCGGCAGCTTTCTTTTCTACGACCTGGAAACCTGGGGCCGTGATCCCCGCCAGACCCGGATTGCCCAGTTCGCCGCGATCCGCACCGACCTGGATCTGCAGCAGGTCGACGAGCCCATCGACTTCTTCGTCCGGCCCGCCGCCGACCTGCTGCCCTCCCCAGGCGCCTGCATGGTCACCGGCATCGATCCCTGGGAAGCGGATCGCAACGGCGTCACCGAGGCCGCGGCGTTCGCCCTGATCCAGGAGGAGATGGCGCGCCCCGGCACCTGCACCGTGGGCTACAACTCGCTGCGCTTTGACGACGAATTCGTCCGCCACGGCCTGTTCCGCAACTTCCATGACCCCTACGAACGCGAGTGGCGCGGCGGCAACAGCCGCTGGGATCTGCTGGACGTGATGCGCCTGGTGCACGCGC
>DXCY01000302.1 GCA_019115725.1 Candidatus Luteimonas excrementigallinarum | reverse complement strand
GACCTGGGAACCGATCCAGCAGAGCGCCCAGCAGGTGATCGACAGCCAGGACATGGTGCTTGGTCTGGCCGGCAACGCCGAGCGCTTTACCCAGGGCGTGCCCAGCCTGCAGGCCCAGCTGGACGAGCTGGTGCGGGCGATGTCCAACACCGGCTCGCCGGCCTCGCAGGTCTACATGGCCCTGCGCGAGGTGGTGCTGACCGGTGACATGGTGCGCTTCGTGACCCAGATCCAGGCCGGCGGCGAAGGCGCGGCCGGTGCCGCCGATACGCTGCAGCGTCGCGTCAGCCTGTTCGAACAGGTGCGCGTGGGCCTGCGCGAGGGCGACGAGAACCTCAACGTGCAGCCGCTCACCAACGCCAGTGCGCTGGCCGCGCTGACCAGCGTGGACGAGCTGTGGGAGGAAATCCGCCCCGCGCTGGAGGCCATCATGGGCGCGGCCGGCAGCCTGGCCGGCGCCCAGGAAGCGGCCACTTCGATCACCGCCGGCTCCGACCAGCTGCTGGCCGAGAGCGAGAACCTGTTCCAGGCCTTCACCGCGTTCGGCTCGCTGTCCGACAGCAGCATCCTCGGCAACGTGTGGATCAGCATCCTGGCCGGCCTGGCCACCCTGGCCGCCATCGTCGGCCTGGTGTTCAGCCTGAACCGCGCCCAGCGCGAGCGCTACGAAACCACCATGGAGCTCAACAACCGCAACCAGGAGGCGATCATGCGCCTGCTGGACGAAATGGGCTCGCTGGCCGAAGGCGACCTGACGGTGAAGGCGACGGTCACCGAGGACATGACCGGCGCGATCGCGGACTCGATCAACTTCGCGGTTGAGCAGCTGCGCAACCTCGTGCAGACCATCAACGACACCTCGGTGCAGGTGTCCTCGAGCGCCCAGGAAACCCAGGCCACTGCCATGCACCTGGCCGAAGCCGCCGAGCACCAGGCACGCGAGATCACCTCCGCTTCCACCCGCATCACCGAGATCGCGGCCAGCATCGGCCAGGTTTCGCGCAACTCCGCCGAGTCGGCCGACGTGGCCCAGCGCTCGGTGCAGATCGCCACCAAGGGCGCGGGCGTGGTGCGCGAGACGATCGCCGGCATGGACTCGATCCGCGACCAGATCCAGGAAACCTCCAAGCGCATCAAGCGCCTGGGCGAAAGCTCGCAGGAAATCGGCGCCATCGTCGAGCTGATCAACGACATCTCCGAACAGACCAACATCCTGGCGCTGAACGCGGCCATCCAGGCCGCCTCGGCCGGTGAAGCGGGCCGCGGCTTCGCGGTCGTGGCTGACGAAGTGCAGCGACTGGCCGAACGCGCCTCCAACGCCACCAAGCGCATTGAAACGCTGGTGGAAACCATCCAGACCGATACCAACGAAGCGGTCAGCTCGATGGAGCAGACCACCTCCGAGGTGGTCGCGGGTGCGCGCCTGGCCGAGGACGCCGGTACCGCGCTGGGCGAGATCGAAAGCGTGTCGACCAGCCTGGCCGACCTGATTCAGGGCATCTCCAACGCCGCACGCCAGCAGTCGGATGCCGCTTCCAACATCACCCAGACGATGGACACCATCCAGTCCATTACCGCCCAGACCTCGCAGGGTGCCAACCAGACCGCCGAGTCGATCGGCAACCTGGCGCAGCTGGCGGCCGACCTGCGCCGCTCCGTCGCCGACTTCAAACTGCCGGTCTGAGCGGGCGCAGGAACTGAAATGATCCGCATCGGCATCGAATGCAACAGGGAAAGGGTGTGCCCAGGGAGGGATGCACCATGACGATGGCGCTGCGTGACGCGATCGACTACACCGCGCTGGGCTGGGTCAAGCCGGAGCTGGACGAAACCCTGCGCCAGGCCCGGCTTGAAGTCGAAGCCTTTGTCGAAGACCCGTCCGACACCAGTCGCATGCGCTTCTGCGCGGGTTACCTGCACCAGGTGCAGGGCACCCTGCGCATGGTGGAACTGTATGCCCCGGCGATGGTCGCCGAGGAAATGGAGCAGCTGGTGCGGGCGCTGCAGGCGGACGAGGTGCCGGGGCGCGATGTCGCCTGCGCCACCCTGATGCGCGGCACCGTGCTGCTGCCCGACTATCTTGAGCGGTTGCAGGGCGGGCACCGGGACATCCCGATCGTGCTGCTGCCGCTGCTCAACGAACTGCGTGCGGCGCGCGGCGCTGCCGGGCTGAGCGAAAGCGTGCTGTTTGCGCCGGACCTGGACCGGCCGATGCCATCGGACCTGCCTCCGATGACGGCTGCAGAAGGCACCGGTGCGGACGCCACCGGCCCCGTGGACGCGCTGTCCGCTGCGATGGACGCATGGCCCGATGAGGGCATGCCGACGGACGCCACCGCCTTTGCCGCGGACCTCGGCACCCTGCTGCCGCAGGCCACCGGCGAGCCCGTGCAGCGGATGCTGTGGGTGGCGCAGCGGGTGGTCCAGGCGCTGGGTGACGGCGCACTGGCTTCCTCCGCCGGTCTGCGGCAGGCGTTCTCCAGCGTGGTGCGCGAAGCCCGCCGCCATCTGGTGGACAGGGAAGGGTTCGCCGGCGTCGATGCCGCCCAGGAAGCGACCCGCCAGCTGCTGTTCCACGCCGCTGGCGGCAAGGCTGACCATCCCGCGCTGGTGGAACTGCGCGGCACGTTCGATCTCGACCAGGCCGCGCCCAGCGAGGCCGAACTGGACCATGCGCAGAGCAGCCTGAGCGGGCGCAACCGGGCACTGCTCGATACCGTTGCCGCAGCGGTGAAGGAAGACCTGCTGCGGGTCAAGGATGCGTTGGACCTGCACCTGCGTACCGGTGCCGGCGGGCCTGCCGGCCTCGAGCCGCAGGCGGAAACCCTCGGCCGCGTGGGCGACACGCTGGGCATGCTCGGCCTGGGCGTGGCGCGCACGGTGGTGCTGCAGCAGCGCGATGCTGTGGAGGCGATCGTGCGCGGTGACCGCGCCGCCGATGAAGACGCCCTGCTCGATATTGCCGGCTCCCTGCTCTATGTGGATGCGTCACTGGACGAGCAGGTGGCGCGCTTGGGTGTGGATGACAGCGGCCAGGAGCAGGATCCGCTGGCCAGCGAGTCGCGCAAGGCGGTGGAAGTCATCGCCCGTGAGGCGATCGCCAACTTCGCCGATGCGCGCCAGGCCTTTGTCGCGTTCGTTGAAACCAGCTGGGACCACGATGAACTGGTCGAAGTGCCGCGCCTGCTGGGCGAGGTGGGCGGCGCGATGCGCATGCTCGAGCTGCAGCAGCCGGCGGACTTCCTCACCGGCGTGCGCCGCTTTACCGAAACCGAATTGCTGGGGCGCCGCCGGGTGCCCAACGGCCGCCAGCTCGACACCCTGGCCGACACCCTGGCCAGCCTGGAGTACTACCTGGAGGCGCTCGGCGAGCACCGCGGTGGCCGCCAGGACATCCTTGATATCGCCCGCAACAGCCTGGAAACACTGGGCTACTGGCCGCTGCCGCCGGAGCAGGCGCCGCTTGCAGGGGACGCGGACGACGTGGCCCATGACCCGGTGGGGCTGGCGGAAGCCGCGGCCACCGTGGCGGCCTTCATCGACCGCCCGGGCGTGATGCCGGGCACGACGGACAGCGATCCGGCCGCGACTGGCGCTGCCGGTGTCACCTCCGCGGTGGCTGATCCCGATGCGGGCGGTGTGGAAAGCGCTGCGGAGAAGCCGGCCGAAGCCGGGCAGCCCACCAATGAGGGCGGCTTTGAAGCCACTGGCGATGAAATCGATGACGAGATCCGCGAAGTCTTCCTGGAAGAGTTCGCCGAGGAGATCGACAACCTCGACACGCTGCTTCCGCCCTGGCGCGAGAACCCGGACGACATGGAACGCCTGCGGCCGATCCGCCGCGTGTTCCATACCCTCAAGGGCAGCGGGCGCCTGGTGGGCGCGCGCACCCTGGGTGAGTTCAGCTGGAAGATCGAGAGCCTGCTCAACCGGGTTCTTGAAGGTGCCCGCCCGGCGACGCCGGCCGTGCTGGCGGTGGTTGATCACGCTTTCCACGCTCTGCCGGTGCTGCAGGCCGCGCTGAAGGGCGAACGCAGCCTGGACGTGGATCTTGCCGCGCTGGAAGAAGACGCCGCGCGCATTGCCGGCGGCGACGAAGCCATACCGCGCGCTCCGCAGCACAGCGCGCCGGCAGGTGAAGTTGCGGCGGCCGCTGAAGCGCTCGTGGTTGAGCCGGCTGGCGAGGCGGTTGCAGAAGAACCCGCAGCCCAACCCGCAGTGGACATGGTGCCGGCGCAGGTCGACGATCTGCTGCTGGAAATCCTCGATACGGAGGTGGCCGGCCACCTGGTCGTGGTAGAGCAGTGGCTGGGAGCCGCCGACGCCGGCCCGCAGCCCGTCGACGATGCCCTGCTGCGCGCAGTGCACACCATGAACGGCGCCTTCGCCATGGCCGAGGTGCCGATGGTGGGCAGCGCGCTGTCGCCTGCCGAATCCTGGGTCAGGCGCCTGCTGGGCACTGGCGGCACCGCGGAAGCGGAGCCGGTGGCGGCCATGCGTGAGCTGGCTGCCCTGGTCCGCGATACGGTGGCGGGTCTGAAATCAGATGCCCCGGCCGTTCCCGTCTGCCACGAACTGGCTGCGCGCTGGGCGGCCCTGCGCGACACGCTGCCCGAGCCCGCGCCGGTGCGATTCGACGAAGTCGATCCGGCCGAACTCGAAAACCATGGCCTCGAAGCCGAGTTGCTGGAAGCGGAGCGTCTGGCGTCGGAGCGCTTCGAGGCCGAGCGCCTTGAAGCCGAACGTCTTGAGGCCGAACGACTCGAAGCCGAACGACTCGAGGCCGAACGTCTCGAGGCAGAGCGTCTCGAGGCAGAGCGTCTCGAGGCCGAACGTCTCGAAGCAGAGCGTCTCGAAGCCGAACGTGTCGAAGCCGAACGTGTCGAAGCCGAACGCCTCGAAGCCGAACGCCTCGAGGCCGAACGTCTCGTGGCCGAACGTCTCGAGGCCGAACGTCTCGAGGCCGAACGTCTCGAGGCCGAACGACTCGAGGCCGAGCGTCTCGAAGCAGAGCGTCTCGAGGCCGAGCGTCTCGAGGCAGAGCGCCTCGAAGCCGAGCGCGTCGAGGCCGAGCGTCTCGAAGCCGAACGTCTCGAAGCCGAACGTCTCGA
>DXCY01000301.1 GCA_019115725.1 Candidatus Luteimonas excrementigallinarum | reverse complement strand
CCGGCGGCGCGCTCGTGGTCATCGCGGATGTCGATCAGCCGCACGCCGCGGGCCACGCGACGCCGGGCTTCAGCGGGGGAAATTTCCTGGATTGCCATGGGCGCCATTATCCCGCTTCCGGGCCGCGCCTGCCTGTGGGTTCACCGGCACGGCCGGCGCCTGACGCAAGGCGCGTTCAGTAGGGAATGATCTCCACCACCTCGCCGGCGGTGTAATCGCGCGCGCCTTCCTGCAGCACCAGCAGCGCGTCGGAATCGGCCGCCGCACGCATCCGGTGGGAGCCGTCGGCAGGATTGGGCTCGATGCTCAGCACACCATCCGTCCCGCAGGACAGGCGCCCGCGCAGGAACTCCAGCCGCTCGTTGCGCTTGCGCCAGTCGGTGGCCAGGCGCGCGTACATGCGCTGGCGTGGACCGCGGCCGCGCATCGCATCCACCAGCTGCCGGCCCAGCGCCAGCCAGGTGGCGAGCACCGAAACCGGATTGCCGGGCAGACACAGGAACAGCGCATTGCCCAGGCTTGCGCCTTCGGCCAGCAGTACGGGCATGCCCGGTTTCAGCCGCGACTTCCAGAACAGCACCCTGCCCTGCGCCTGCATCAGCGCGGGCAGGTAATCCTTCTCACCGGCCGAGACGCCGCCGGTGGTAATCACCAGGTCGAAGGCGTGGCCCGCATGGCGAAGCGCCGATTCCACCTGGGCCGGCTCGTCGGCCAGGTTGGGCCAGGCCACCGGGTCCAGGCCATCGTTGCGCAGCAGGCCCATCAGCAGTTCGCGGTTGGAGTTGTAGATCTGGCCGGGCGCCAGCGGCAGGCCGGGTTCGATCAGCTCGTCGCCGGTGCTGAACACCGCCACCGTAGGCACCCGGGTGACTTCAAGCTCGGCCAGCCCCTGCATGGCGCACAGGCCGATCCGCGACGGGCTCAGCACGTCGCCGCTGCGCAGCAGCAGATCGCCGGGCGCGGTGTCTTCCGCCGCGCAGCGCACGTTGCGGCCAGCCGACGGCGTTTCCAGGATATGGACGGTGGAGCCGTCCACGCGGGTGTTTTCCTTCATAACCACGGTGTCCGCGCCTTCCGGCATCGGCGCACCCGTGGTGATCCGCACGCATTCGCCGGCCTGTACGGGCGGCTGGCCGGCAGTGCCGGCGAACTGCTCGCCCACCAGCGTCAGCGCGGTTTCCCCGTCCGCGGACAGGTCGGCGTGGCGCAGCGCGAATCCGTCCATGGCCGAGTTGTCGAACGGCGGCTGGGGCACCGTGGCCACCACGTCCGAGGCGAGGATCTTGCCGTGGGCCCGCTGCAGGGCACAGCGTTCGATCGGCATGCGATGGGTGGAGCCGGCCTCCTGGATGATGGTGGAGGCTTCAGCGTAGGAAATGCGGGTCGGGAAATCGGTCATCCAGATTCAATGCCGGCGTTGGCCAGGTCCTGCGGAGTATTGAGGTTGCCGAAGCGTACCCCTTCCAGGCGCAGCGGGACCATGCCCAGGCGCGCCTGCAGGGCGTGCACGGCCAGTTCACCGGCATCGATGGCGGCGGCCAGCACCGGCCGCAGTCGGGCCACCGGCCACAGCGCCACCAGCGGCTGCGGGCCGTCATCATCCACTGCCCAGGCGCCCTGCTCCCCGCACGCGGCCAGCCGGCGCAGCAGGCAGTCGTTGATGTTCACCACGTCCACCGGCACGGTCAGCAGCCAATCGCCGGAGCAGGCCCGGGCCAGCGCATCCAGGCCACCCAGCGGGCCGATACCGGCCACGCGGTCGGACACCGTGGCCAGGCCGATGCGGGCATAGGCTTCGTGATTGCGGTTCGCGCTGACCAGCACCTCGGCCACGCCGTCACCCAGGCGCGTGGCCAGCCGCTCCACCTGAGCGATGCCATCGCGCCGCAGCCACGCCTTGTCCAGGCCGCCCAGGCGCGATGCCTGCCCGCCAGCGAAAATGCCCAGGGTGGTGCCGGCCGCCATGGTTCAGCCCTTCCGCTTCACATGCCGGAGCATGCGCTTCTTCTTGGCTTCCTGGCGGGTGGTGAGCACGTTCTTGCGGTCCTTGTAGGGGTTGTCCCCTTCCTTGAACAGGAACCGCACCGGGGTGCCCACCAGCTGGAAACGCTTGCGAAAGAAGTTTTCCAGGTAGCGCTTGTAGCTGTCCGGCAGGGTCCGCAGGCGGTTGCCGTGGACCACGATGGTTGGCGGACTGGTTCCACCCGGATGGCCGAAGCGGAGCTTGGGCGCGTGGCCACGCACCGCCGGTGGCGGGTTGGATTCGGCCGCGATCTCCAGCGCCCGGTTGATTTCCGAGGTGCCCAGCTCGCAGGTGGTGGCGGCATGTGCGCGGTGGATGGCGGCGAACAGCTCCTTCAGGCCGGAACCGTGCAGCGCGCTGATGCGCACCGATTCCGCCCACGGCACGAAGGCCAGCTTGCGCGACAGCAGCGCGGCGGTCTGCTCGCGCTGGTAAGTGCTCAGCCCGTCCCACTTGTTGACCGCGATCACCAGCGCCCGCCCGGCATCGAGCACGGCGCCCAGCACGCTGGCGTCCTGCTCGGTGACCCCTTCGCTGGCGTCCAGCATCACCACCGCCACTTGGCACTGCTCAATCGCCTGCAGGGTCTTGATGATGGAGAACTTCTCCACCACTTCCTCGATCCGCGACTTGCGGCGGATGCCGGCGGTATCGATCAGGCGGTACTTGTGTCCTTCGCGCTCCAGATCAACGGCAATGGCATCGCGCGTGGTGCCGGGCACATCGGAAGCGATCATGCGCTCCTCGCCCAGCAGCCGGTTGACCAGGGTGGACTTGCCCACGTTCGGACGGCCGATGAAGGCCACCCGCTTGCGCTCGGGATCCTCGTCCAGCAGCTCACCCTCGCCTTCGGCGGGAAGCATGGACAGCACCTGCGCCAGCAGCGGATCAATGCCCTGCCGGTGCGCAGATGACACCGGGAACATGTCCTTGAAGCCGTAGCGGGAGAACTCGGCCAGCGCGGCGCGGGCGTCGATGCCGTCGGTCTTGTTGACCACCAGCAGCACCGGCCGGCCGCTTTTGCGCAGCCAGTCCAGCAGCTCGTCATCCAGCGCGGAGGGGCCTTCGCGGCCATCGACTACGAACAGCACCAGGTCGGCTTCTTCCGCCGCCGACCGGGACTGGCGCGCGGTGGCGCCGGCCAGGCCCTGTTCCTCGTCGGTGATGCCGCCGGTATCGACCAGGGCGAAAGGACGCTCCGGATCGAGGCGGCAGATGCCGTAATTGCGGTCGCGGGTCACCCCGGGCTCGTCATGGACGAGCGCGTCGCGGCTGCGGGTGAGCACGTTGAACAGGGTCGACTTGCCCACGTTGGGGCGACCGACCAGGGCGACCAGGGGAAGCATCGGGTTGTGCCTTCAGGTCAGTGCTGCAGCCGGTACGCGCTCAGGTCACCGCGGACCGTCTGCACCACCAGAATACCGTCGGCCACCAGCGGCACGCCCTTGATCGGGTGACGACCGGCGCGGGTGCGGGCGGCCAGCTCGCCGTTGTCCATGCGCAGCCAGTGCAGGTAGCCCTCGAAATCACCGACCACGGCGTGGTTGTCGTGGATCGCAGCCGAGGACAGGTTGCGCCTCGCCAGTGCAGGCTGCTGCCACATGCTGGAGCCGGTGTTCTTGTCCAGCGCCCACACCGTGCCATCGCGATCGGCAATTACCAGACGGTCGAAGCCTTCGCCCAGGCGGCCCGGACCGCCGCGCTCGGCGACCCAGCGCGGACGCCCCGAGGGTGCTTCGATGGCCATGGTCTGGCCGCGATAGCTGCTGGCGTACAGGGTGATGTTGTCGAGCACGGGGCTGCCGTCGATATCGGCCATGCGCTCAAGCTCGGTGCGCCCGTCTGGCATGCCCACCTGCTGCTGCCAGATAGGCTGGCCGTCGGCCAGGCTCAGGGCGATCACGGTGCCGTCATCGTTGCCGACGAACAGGTAGCCGGGGCCGATCGTGGGCGCGTCGTTGCCGCGCACGGTCAGGGTCGGCAGCTCCTGGGTCCAGAACCAGCGCTCGGCACCGCTGCCGGCATCGAACGCGGTCAGGCGACCGTCATTGGAACGGACCACCACCAGCCCCTGGCCCACCGCCGGGGCGGCAATGACCTCGTTGCCCAGCTGTGCGCTCCAGCGCTCGGTGCCGGACTCGGCGTCCAGGGCCACCACTTTGCCTTCCAGGCTGCCCACCACCACCAGGCCCTCGCCTACACCGGGGGTGCCCGCGAGCCGGAGGTCTGAATCGTAGTGCCACAGCGTCTGGCCGCTCTGCAGATCGAGGGCGCGCACGCCGTCGCTCAGCCCTGCTGCGTAGACCCGCCCGTTGGCGATGGCCGGACCCTGGCGCGCGCCAATACGGCGTTCGCCCTTGCCCACTCCCGTACTCCAGATCCGCTTGACGGAAGCGCTCTGGGTGAAATCCTGCAGCGGCATCGGCTCGGTTGCGCTCGGCTCTTCATCACCGCCGCCAAACCAGCCGCGGACGGTACCGCAACCGGCCAGGGCCACCGCGCAGGACAGCACCAGCGCGCCGCGCAGCAGGGCCGTTCCCATGCCTGTGTTCTCTGACTTCATCAAATTGCCCCGGCTTGCGCCGGCTCGCCGCCGGCATCAATGAGTTTGAGTTCAACCAGGCCGCGCTGCGGCGCGGCCACGTCCAGATTGCGCAGGGCCGCCTGGTAGGACTCGCGTGCGTCTTCGTGGCGGTCCAGGGTCACCTGGGCGTCGCCCAGGGTTTCCAGCGCGGCGGGATCCGCGCTCCCGGCCAGCAGATCAACCGCTTCAGCGGCTTCTCCGGTTTCGATCAGCAGCTGTGCCAGCCGGTGCCGGCGGACCGGATCCAATGCCGGATCGGAGCTGGCAGCGCCGCGCAGCGTGGCGATGGCGGCCTCGGTGTCTCCGGCGTCGAACTGGGCCTTGCCCAGGCTGAGCGCCGCGAGCATGGCGTAGCTGTCTGATTCCAGCGCGCCAGCGTGGGTACCGGCCTGGTCCAGGTCACCCGCGGCGATGGCGTCCACCACCTGCTGGTAACGCTGGCCTTCCGCCACGCGCTGGCCGTGCTGGTGTTTGTTCCACCACTGCCAACCGCCAATCAGCGCGAGGCCGATCGCGATGCCACCGGCCAGGCCGAGGCTGTTGCGACGCAGCCAGTCGCGTACGCGCTCGCCCTGTTCGTGATCGTCGTAAATATCGTCAATTGCCATGCTTTCTCCCACCCGACGCGCAAGCGCGGGCAGCTCCCGTCATCTGGATATGTGCGGCTGCGGCCGGAGGCCGGCTGGTATCGCCCGGATTGCGGTCGACGTCAGTTGGCCAGCGGTGCGAGCGAACCGTCGGAGGATACCGTAAAGCGCGCCACGTTCGCCCGCTGGAACGGCTGGATATCCTGAATATCGCCGAACCGGCTGACCTCCACCGCACCGGCATTGCCGAGCACGATGCGACCCACTTCACCGGCGGCAAAGCTGCGCTCTTCGCCTGCGCGGAGCAGCGCCTGCTCGAGCGGACGACCGTCGTGAGCGAAGATTTCGACCCAGCTGTCGTCCTTGAAACGCAGCGAGAGTGGTGCTTCGGCCTGCGTGCTCCCCTGAACCTGCGTGGGCTGGGCCCGCCGGGTCTGGATGGGGGTCATGGAGGCCACGAACGGACGCTGTGGCCGCTGTGAAATGCTGGAAGCGGGAGCGGCCTGCTGCCCTTCCGTCACCGGTCCGGTGGAGGCATCCAGCGAAGCCACCTGGGCGGGCGAGCCCTCCATGTGGCCGCGGGTGACCATCCATACCGGAACCACCAGGGTCGCGGTGATGACCACGTACACCATCCGGCGTGCGGCCTGTTCGGCGACGCGGCGGTAACGCGGGGTGAACGTGCGCGGCTGCAGCGCGGGCGGGGCGACGGGCGGCAGTTCATCGGCCACCGGCAGTTCGTCTTCGGCAAGGCCCACCACACGCGCGTAGCTGCGCAGATGGCCGCGGACATACACCGCCGCGCCCAGGCGCTCCCACTGCCCTTCTTCCAGGGAGGTGACGACGCGCGCAGGAACGCGCATGCGCGCTGCGACTTCGGCGATCCCCAGGCCGGCGGCCTCGCGGGCCTGTCTGAGGCGAAGACCGGACCCCTGCTGGGGTACGTCTGCATTCGCTGCGGATGACATGTGGACTGCTATCCCCCGGGGGTCTGCTGCGACGCGTGAGGGAATTCCGTTCCCAGCCGCCGACGATAACGTTCTGCGGCGACACTGTCGCCCATTCTCTCTTCAATCTGTGATGCAAGCATTAAAGCCTCGGCGGTCGCCGGGGCTGCTGCCAGTCGACGCTGCGAAAAAGCACGCGCCTCCAGATACTGGCCGTTACGGTACTGGTATTCGGCCATCGCTGACAATGCCACGCTGTTTTCCGGATGCAATTTGAGCGCAGCACGCAGATAGGCCTCGGTGCGGTCGCCGCGGCCGGCGGCCTCCGCACAGGCCCCGGCATTGGCCAGCGCATCGGCGCGGGCGCCGTAGCCGGGATCGGCCACGGCCCGCTCGAAATAGGCCATCGACTCGGCCGCCCTGCCCTGGCGGCACAGCCAGGCACCGTAATTGTTCAGCACCGGGCCATCGTCCGGAGCGTATTCGGCGGCGCTGGCGTAGTAGCGCCCGGCCTCTTCGCTGCGGCCACGGACCATTTCCACCAGGGCCATCATGGTCAGCGCGCTGGGGGCCCGGCCGTCTATCTTGAGCGCGGCGCGCGAAGCCTGTTCCGCCTGGTCGATCTGGCCGGCATCGAGCGCGCGTCCGGCTTCGGCCACGTGGTTCTGCACCTGCATGCGCCGGCGGCTCTCCGGGCTGTCGTTGAAGCTGTAATCGGGCGCCACCTGTTCGTAGCGGCCGCGCTCTGCGCTGGGCTTGATGAAGGTGAGGCGTGAACAGGCGCTGGCAGCAATCGCCACGGCCGCTGCCAGCAGCAGCGCGTCACGCCTGCGCATCAGCGGTCTTCCTGTGCGGCGAGGTGCTTCTGGAACTCCGCCTGGCGGCGGGTCCGGTCCATCACCTGGCCCTTCAGCTGCCCGCAGGCGGCATCGATATCGTCGCCGCGCGGGCGGCGCACCGGCGCGATGCGGCCGGCCTCGTTGAGCAGCTTCTGGAAGCGCCGTACGGCCACGTCATCCGGACGCTCGTAGCGCGTACCCGGGAACGGGTTGAACGGGATCAGGTTGATCTTGGCCGCATCCTTCATCTGCAGCCGGTTGTCGAACTCGCGCATCAGCTGGATCAGCTCGCGCGCCTGTTCGGGCTGGTCGTTCACGCCCTTCATCAGGGTGTATTCGAAGGTGATGGACTCGCCCTTCTTGCGCTGCGCGTAGCGCACGCAGGCGTCCATCAGTTCTGCGACGGGGTATTTCTTGTTGAGCGGCACCAGCCGGGTGCGCAGCTCGTCGTTGGCTGCGTGCAGCGATACCGCCAGGGAGACGTCGCTCTCCTGCCCCAGCCGGTCGATCATCGGCACCAGGCCCGCGGTGGACAGGGTGACGCGGCGGTTGGCCAGGCCGTAGCCCAGATCGTCGCGCATCACGCTCATCGCCCGCACCACGTTGTCGAAGTTCATGAGCGGCTCGCCCATGCCCATCATCACCACGTTGGTCAGCTTGCGCTGCTTGTGCGGAATATTGCCCAGGTGCTGCGCAGCCACCCACACCTGGCCGATGATCTCGGCGGTGGAGAGGTTGCGGTTGAAGCCCTGGGTGGCGGTGGAACAGAAGGTGCAGTTGAGCGCGCAGCCCACCTGCGAGGACACGCACAGCGTGCCGCGTCCTTTGTCGGGGATATAGACGGCCTCGATGGCGTTGCGCCCATCCATGCCCAGCAGCCACTTGTGGGTGCCGTCAGCCGATTCCTTGCTGAACTGGACCTGCGGCACCACCACTTCGGCGCGCTCCTGCAGCTTGGCGCGCAGCGCCTTGCCCAGGTCGGTCATCTCTTCGAAGTCGGTGACGTGGCGATGGTGGATCCACTTCATCACCTGGTGGGCGCGGAACTTTTTTTCGCCCAGTACGTCCACGAAGAAGCGCTCCAGCCCTTCACGGTCCAGGTCGAGGAGGTTCTGCTTGGCGGCGGTGTCGGTCACTTCAGTCCAGTCCAGGGATGGGGTGGCCACGGATCAGGCGCCGGCGCCGATCCGTGGCCGGCGGATCAGCGTGCGTAGACGTCGCTGTCGCCGAAGAAGTACTTGATTTCCTCGGCAGCGGTCTCGGCGGCGTCGGAGCCGTGCACGGCATTGGCGTCGATCGAGTCGGCGAAGTCGGCGCGGATGGTGCCCGCCTCGGCTTCCTTCGGGTTGGTGGCGCCCATCAGCTCGCGGTTCTTCGCGATGGCACCCTCGCCCTCCAGCACCTGGATCATCACCGGGCCGCTGATCATGAACTCCACCAGCGCGCCGAAGAACGGGCGTTCGCGGTGCACGGCGTAGAAGCCTTCGGCCTCTTCGCGGGTGAGGTGCTTCATCTTCGCGGCGGCGATCTTCAGGCCGGCCTTTTCAAAACGCGAGTAGATCTCGCCGATGACGTTCTTGGCGACGGCATCGGGCTTGATGATGGACAGGGTGCGCTCAAGCGCCATGGGAGGTCTCCGTTATGCGGGCCCGCCATCACGTGGCGACCCAGATTAGCACGTAAAAACCCGCGAAGGGACGCGGGTTTAGCCGGTTCGGCTGTCGGCAATTCTACAGGATTGCCGGCGCGGATGTGAGCGCCGTTTGACCGCCGTTGAGGTTCGGCATAGCATCCAAACAAACGTTTGAACCGGTCCCGCCTGCAGATGTCCAGCACCCGCTTTTCCACCAAGGAACGCATTCTCGGCGCTGCCGAAGAACTGTTTGCGCAGCAGGGCTTCAGCGGCACCTCCCTGCGCCAGGTCACTTCCCGCGCCGAGGTCAATATCGCCGCGGTCAACTACCACTTCGGCAGCAAGGAAAATCTCGTCAACGAGGTGTTCCGGCGGCGCATGGATGACATGAGCGCGCAGCGGCTGGAAATGCTGCGCAAGGCGCGTGAAGAAGCGCCCGACAGCCTGGAAGCCATTCTCGCCGCCTTCGTCGAGCCGGCGCTCGCGCTGGCGGCCAACCGCAACGGAGGCGGTGCGTTCATCCGCGTGATTGCCCGTGCGTACGCCGAAACCAATGACGGACTGCGCGCCTTCCTGTCCGAGCGCTACGGCCACGTGCAGCGCGATTTCGCCCGCGCCCTCGCCGCCTGCCTGCCCGGATTGACGAAGGAAGAGCTGTATTGGCGGCTGGATTTCCTCGGCGGGGCGCTGACCTACGCCATGGCGGATTTCGGCCTGATCAAGCGCCCTGCCGGGGTCAGCGAGATCGACCACCGGCGCCGGGCAGGAAGCGAGCTGATCCGTTTCGCGGCGGCCGGATTCCGCAGCACACCAGCCGCTGAGCCGGCCTCACCTGAAAACTGAAAACCCATCTGATCATGGAGTTGCAGCACATGTCTGAGAAATTGCTTGTACGACGCGCGGCGGTGCTTGGCGCCGGCGTGATGGGCGCGCAGATTGCCGCCCACCTGACCAATGCCGGCGTGGATACGGTGCTGTTCGACCTGGCAGCCAAAGAAGGCCCGGCCAGCGCCGTGGTCGGCAAGGCCATCGCCAACCTGGGCAAGCTCAGCCCGGCCCCGCTGGCGGATCGCGCCCTGGCCGCGCGGATCGTGCCGGCGAATTACGACACCGACCTGGCGCTGCTGGAAGAGTGCGACCTGGTAATCGAGGCGATCGCCGAGCGGATGGACTGGAAACAGGATCTGTACCGCAAGGTCGTCCCGCACATCGCCGCGCACGCGGTGCTGGCGTCCAATACCTCGGGGCTTGGCATCAATACGCTGGCCGATGTGCTGCCGGACGCGCTGAAACCGCGTTTTTGCGGCGTGCATTTCTTCAACCCGCCGCGCTACATGCACCTGGCCGAGCTGATCCCGGCCCAGGGCACCGACAAGGCCGTGCTGGAAGGGCTGGAAACCTTCCTCACCACCCAGCTGGGCAAGGGTGTGGTGTACGCGCGCGATACGCCGAACTTCATCGGCAACCGGATCGGCGTGTTTTCGATTCTGGCCACGGCCCACCACACGGCGCAATCCGGGCTGGGCTTCGATGAGGTGGACGCGATCACCGGGCCGCTGATCGGCCGGCCGAAGTCCGCTACCTACCGCACCTCCGATGTGGTCGGTCTGGACACCATGGCCCACGTCATCAAGACCATGGCCGATACCCTGCCGGACGACCCGTGGCACAGATACTTCAAGTCGCCGGCCTGGCTGACTGCGCTGATCGACAAGGGCGCGCTGGGCCAGAAGACCCGTGCGGGCGTGTTCCGCAAGGTCGGCAAGGACATCATGGTCCTGGATCTGGAAAAGCAGGACTATCGCCCGGCCGACCGCAAGGCCGCCGCCGAGGTGGTCGAGATCCTGAAGACGCGGGATCCGGCGGAAAAGTTCCAGAAGCTGCGCGACAGCGATCACCCGCAGGCGCAGTTCCTGTGGGCGGTGTTCCGTGACCTGTTCCACTACAGCGCTTTCCACCTGGCTGACATCGCCGAGACCGCGCGCGACGTGGACCTGGCGATCCGCTGGGGCTACGGCTGGTCGCTGGGGCCGTTCGAAACCTGGCAGGCCGCGGGCTGGAAGCAGGTGGCCCAGTGGATCGACCAAGACATCAAGGCCGGCAAGGCGATGAGCGACGCGCCGCTGCCCGCCTGGGTGCTGGGCGGGCGCGAGGGCGTGCATTCGGCCGAGGGCAGCTACAGCCCGGCCGCCAACACCCAGGTGCCCCGCTCCACCCTGCCGGTGTATGCGCGCCAGCGCTTCCCGGATCCGCTGCTGGGCGAGCGCTTCGATCAGGGCAAGACGCTGTTCGAGAACGACGGCGTGCGCTTGTGGACCGACGGCGACGGCGTGGGTGTGATCAGCTTCAAGACCAAGATGCACACGGTCAGCGACCAGGTGCTGGACGGGATCCAGGAAGCCATCGGCATTGCCGAACGTG
The DNA here is from genome assembly GCA_019115725.1 of Candidatus Luteimonas excrementigallinarum. Lineage (GTDB taxonomy): Bacteria > Pseudomonadota > Gammaproteobacteria > Xanthomonadales > Xanthomonadaceae > Luteimonas > Luteimonas excrementigallinarum. The sequence continues at coordinate 8,227 of DXCY01000301.1, read as the reverse complement.
ACCTGCAGGCGGTGGTGATCTGGCAGCCGAAGGAGCCGTTCTCCGCCGGTGCCGACCTCGCCGGGGCGCTGGGCCTGCTGCAGGACGGCAAGGTGGATGCGTTCGAGGCCATGGTGGCGAACTTCCAGCGCACCAGCCAGCGGATCAAGTATTCGCTGGTACCGGTGGTGGCTGCGGTGCGCGGCCTGGCACTGGGGGGTGGCTGCGAATTCCAGATGCATTCGGCGCGCACGGTGGCGCATCTTGAGAGCTACATCGGCCTGGTGGAGGCTGGCGTCGGCCTGCTGCCGGCCGGTGGCGGCCTGAAGGAACTGGCGGTGCGCGCGGCGCAGGCGGCCGGCCCGGGCGGCGACGTGCTGGCCGAGCTCAAGCGCGGCTTTGAAACGGTGGCCATGGCCAAGGTCTCGACCTCGGCCATGGAAGCCAAGTCGCTGGGCCTGCTGCGCCAGGACGACGTGGTGGTGTTCCATGCCCACGAGCTGCTGCACGTGGCGCGCCAGCAGGCGCTGGCCCTGGCCGAATCCGGATACCGCCCGCCCCTGCCCGCCCGCGCCATCGAAGTGGCCGGCGATGTCGGCGTCGCCACGCTCAAGATGATGCTGGTGAACATGCTGGAAGGCCGCTTCATCAGCCCGCACGACAACGAGATCGCCGAGCGGATCGCCGATGGACTGTGCGGCGGCGCGGTGGATCGCGGCGCCGTGGTGGATGAGGACTGGCTGCTGCGCCTGGAGCGCGAGCACTTCGTTGCCCTGGCGCAGATGCCGAAGAGCCAGGAACGCATCGCCCACATGCTCAAGACCGGAAAGCCGCTGAGGAACTGAGGTCCGCCCGCGCCAGTGGCGCAGCGTGCAAGACCCTTTTCCCGAACCAGGACACATGGAGTTCAACAGATGACCAGACAGATCCAGGACGCCTACATCGTCGCCGCCACCCGGACCCCGGTGGGCAAGGCGCCGCGCGGCATGTTCCGCAACGTCCGCCCCGACGACATGCTTGCCCACGTGCTCAGGTCCGTGGTGGCCCAGGCCCCCGGCATCGACGTCAGCCGTATCGAAGACGCGGTGATCGGCTGCGCCATGCCGGAAGGCGAGCAGGGAATGAACGTGGCCCGCATCGGGGTGCTGCTGGCCGGCCTGCCCGATACGGTGGCCGCGCAGACCATCAACCGCTTCTGCTCTTCCGGCCTGCAGGCCGTTGCGCTGGCCGCCGACCAGATCCGCCTGGGCACGGCGGACCTGGTGCTGGCCGGCGGCACCGAGAGCATGAGCATGGTGCCGATGATGGGCAACAAGATCGCCCTCTCGCCCAGCGTCTTCGACGATGACCACGTGGCCATCGCCTACGGCATGGGCATCACCGCCGAGAAGGTGGCCGAGGAGTGGAAGGTCTCGCGCGAGGACCAGGATGCGTTCGCACTGGCCTCGCACCAGAAGGCAATCGCCGCGATCCAGGCCGGCGAGTTCAAGGATGAGATCACTCCCTACGACATCGTGTCCCGCCAGCCGGACCTTGAAGGCGACGCCGTGCGCACGCACACGCGCGTGGCCGATACCGATGAGGGACCGCGTCCGGATACCTCGATGGAGGGCCTGGCGAAGCTGCGCACGGTGTTCCGCAACGGCCAGTTCGGCGGCACGGTGACGGCCGGCAACTCCTCGCAGATGAGCGACGGTGCCGGCGCGGTACTGCTCGCCTCCGAACAGGCGATCAAGGATTACGGTCTGACGCCGCTGGCCCGCTTCGTCAGCTTCTCTGTCGCCGGCGTGCGCCCGGAAGTCATGGGCATCGGCCCGATTGCGGCGATCCCCAAGGCGCTCAAGCAGGCTGGGCTGAGCAAGGACCAGCTGGACTGGATCGAACTCAACGAGGCGTTTGCCGCGCAGGCGCTGGCGGTGATCCGCGATTCGGAGCTGGATCCGGCCAAGGTCAACCCGCTCGGCGGTGCGATCGCCCTGGGCCACCCGCTGGGCGCGACCGGCGCGGTGCGTACCGCCACCCTGCTCCACGGCATGCGCCGCCGCCAGCAGAAGTACGGCATGGTGACCATGTGCATCGGCACCGGCATGGGCGCTGCCGGAATCTTCGAGTCCCTCTGATCCGGATCCATCCCGCGCGGCGGTGATCCGCCGCGTGGGCCAACCGGGTCAGTCGTTGCTGGCGACGCCCAGCTCATCGAGGGCACGCTGCATTGCTTCGCGTGCCGGGCCGTTGAGCTTCTCGTTGTCCAGGGCGAAGCGGATGGTGGCTTCGATCAGGCCGATGTGGGTGCCGCAGTCGAACCGGGTTCCCTGGAACCGGTAGGCGTCATGGCGCGTGCCCTGCGCAACCATGGCCGCGATCGCATCGGTCAGCTGGATCTCGCCCCCGCTGCCGCGCTGGGTCGATTCCAGCGCGTCGAAGATGCCCGGCTGCAGCACGTAGCGGCCCACCACCGCCAGCGTGCTGGGCGCGTCTTCGGGCCGGGGCTTCTCGACCATGGCGTTGATCCGGCCGTGGCGGTTCTCAAAACCGTCGGTAGCGACAATGCCATAGCTGGAGGTCATCTCGCGCGGCACATCCTGCACGGCGATCACGCCAGCGCCGGTCTGTTCCGCATGGTCGGCCATCTGCCGCAGGGCACCCGGCCCCCTGTTCCAGATCAGATCATCGGGAAGCAGAACGGCGAACGGTTCGTCGCCCACCACCGGTTTGGCGCATAGCACCGCGTGGCCCAGACCCAGCGCCTCGTGCTGGGTCACGAACACCGCGCGCACGTGGCTGGGCAGCGGGTTGCGGATAAGCTCGAGCAGTTCGGTCTTGCCGCGCCGCTCCAGCCGGTCCTCAAGCTCGTAGGCCTTGTCGAAATAGTCCGCCACCGCGTGCTTGTAGCGGTTGGTGATGAACACCAGCGTGTCGCATCCGGCGTCAATGGCCTCGTCCACCGCGTACTGGATCAGCGGCCGATCAACGATCGGCAGCATTTCCTTGGGAACTGTCTTGGTGGCCGGGAGAAAACGGGTGCCAAGGCCGGCAACGGGAAAAACGGCCTTGCGGATACGCGATGTGGTCATGTCTTCCTTGCGTGGCGTGCGGGGAATTCAACCACTGTAGCTACCGATTGTGGCCGCGGTGCTTCCTGCGGGGAAAATTCAGGCACCGAATCCCGCAGCAGCTGGGCCAGCCGGTCCAGGTCATACTCCGCCACCGCTTCGCGCATCTGGTGGACGGCCTGGAACACCTGCCCGGTCGCGATTTCCCGGGCCTCGGCCTGCAGGATTTTCGGGTGGGTGGTCGGCCGGTAGCGTTCGTCGGCGTGGAACAGGGTTTCGTGCAGCTTTTCGCCCGGGCGCAGGCCGGTATAGACGATGGCCACATCCCGATCAGGATGCTTGCCGGCCAGGCGGATCATCTGCTCGGCCAGCAGCCGGATCGACACCGGCTCGCCCATGTCCAGGGTGTAGATCGCATGGCGCGAACCGATCGCCGCTGCCTGCAGGATCAGCTGGCAGGCCTCCGGGATGGTCATGAAGTAGCGCGTGACCTCGGGATCGGTCACCGTCACCGGGCCGCCAGTGCGGATCTGCTCGCGGAACAGCGGTACCACGCTGCCGGCCGAGTCCAGCACGTTGCCAAAGCGCACGGTAACGAAGCGCGTTGATCCGGGCTCAGCCGTGGCCTGGCAGACCATCTCGCCCAGACGCTTGGTGGCGCCCAGTACGTTGACCGGATCGACCGCCTTGTCGGTGGAGATCAGAACGAAACTGCCAACGCCTGCCGCCATGGTTTCCCTGACCACGGTTTCCGTGGCCACCACGTTGTTGCGCACCGCTTCGCGCAGCTGGGTTTCCAGCACCGGCACCTGCTTGTAGGCGGCGGCGTGGAACACGGCTTCCGGCGCCGACAGCGACAGGGCGTGGCGGATGACGGCGGGATCACCGCAATCACCCAGCACCGGGATGCACTGGATATGCGGGAAGTCGCGCCGCAGCTGCATCTCGATGGTGGCCAGGGCGAGCTCATCGATCTCGACGATGGCGATCTGGCGCGCCCCGTGTCGGGCGCACTGGCGGCAGAGTTCCGAACCGATCGAGCCACCGCCGCCGGTCACCAGCACGCTGCGCCCGCCCAGCCAGCCGCGGATGCCCTTCCAGTCCGGGGTAACCGGCTTGCGGCCGAGCAGGTCTTCGATCGCAACTTCCTTCAGTTCCCCCGGCAGGGAGCGCCCTTCCAGAAGGTCGTCGATGCGCGGCACGGTGCGGAACGGCAGCCCGGTTTCCTCGCAGGCCGCCACAACCTGGCGCATCTTGGCGGCATCCATCGACGGGATGGCGATAATCAGCAGCTTGGCCGCGGTTTCCGGGGCAATCCGGCCCACATCGGCAATCCGGCCAAGCACCGGCACGCCCTGCAGATGGCTGCCGTGCAGCTTCACCGCATCATCCAGGAAGCCTACCGCCTGATAGGAACCGGTCCGCCGCAGGTCGCGCAGCAGCGCCTCGCCGGCCTGGCCCGCGCCCAGGATGAGCACCCGTACCGCCGACTGGTCGGTCCGGTTGACGCTGTAGTCCTTCCAGCTGCGATACAGCAGCCGCGGCATGCCCAGCAGCGCCGTCAGCACCACCGGATACATCACCAGCACCGTGCGCGGCACCGGCTCCAGCCGGTTGTAGAGGAACAGCGCAAAGACAATGGCGAGCAGGCCGAACAGGCTCGCCTTGAGGATATTGATCAGGTCCGGGACGCTGGCAAAGCGCCATACCCCGCGGTAAAGCCCCACCCGCCACAGCACCAGGGCCTGGGCGGCGAGGATCAGGGCGATCTCGCCCGACCACCAGGGAATCTGCGGCGCGAACGGCTGCATGGACAGGCGGAACTGATGCAGCCCGATCCAGCACAGCCAGACCATGAACAGGTCATGGGCAATGATGGCCAGGCGCGGCAGCGCGATGATCGCCCGATCTTTCCAGTGCTTCATTGTCGGTGCGCCCATCCCTTAGCTTTTCCGCGATGCCCACTGCAGCAGGAACCAGACAAGGCCCCCGGCCAGACACCAGGCGGCTGCAGCAACCGCTGCAATAGTAAACCCCTGTCCCGTATTCGTCAGGCCATACATGAACGCGATGCCAACCGCGGACCAGCCTGCGTAAGCCAGCGTCACCGGGACGTGACGGCCCAGGCGGCGCGACCAGCCCTGGTAGGCGTGCTGGACATGGGGCTGCCACCAGGCCTCGCCCCGCAGCACCCGCCGGGCCAGGGTCAGCGAGGCATCCACCAGAAACGCCGCCAGCGGCAGCACGAGCAGCGGCCAGGCCCGGGAACCGAACCCGGTGCCGGTGTCTGTATCGGTCAACAGCACGACCAGCAGCAGGGCCAGCAACAACCCCAGTGCACCACTGCCCACATCGCCCAGGAAGATCCGTGCTTTGGGAAAGTTGTAGGGCAGGAATCCGCAGCAGGCCCCGGCCAGCGCCAGTGCCAGCCAGGTGGGCGCGCCGGGTGCGGCAACCAGTGCATAGCCCAGCGCGGCGATGGCCGCCTGGCTGCTGGCCAGGCCGTCGATACCGTCCATGAAATTCCAGACGTTGATCAGGACCAGCACCGCCGCGAACGCGAACAGGGCGGCCAGCGCCCCATGCCCGGACAGCAGCACCGCGGCTGCCAGCAGTCCAGCCGAGACCGCGTGGACGACCAAGCGCAGCCGCGCCGACAGCGGGCGGTGATCATCGATCCAGCCGACCGTGGCTACCAGCAGCAGCCCCACGGCGCCGGCCAGCATCAGCGGGCGCAACCCGGAGTCGAGGTAGCCGAACACCAGCAGGGCCAGCAGCATGGCGATGACGATGGAAATCCCGCCGCCCCGCGGCGTGGCCACCGTGTGGCTGCGGCGCTCTCCGGGCTGGTCGAACAGCCCGCGCCCGCGTGCGTAGCGCAGGGCCAGCCAGGTGCCCGCAAGTGCAATCGCCAGCGGAACGATGAACCAGATGAGTGCAGTGACTGCCGTAACCGGCACGTCAGACCACGGCGAAATTCAGCAGCGGCTTGATCGTGCCCCATTCCTTGCAGCTCGGGCACTGCCAGTGGTGGCTGCGCGCGCCAAAGCCGCAGCGGCTGCAACGGTAGCTGGGGTTGCGTACCAGCAGCTGGTCGGTGATGAGCTTCAGATCCTGCAGCGCGGCCACCGGATCACCGGTCTCCTCGTCCGCCAGGGTCAGCTCGATCAGCGCGGCCTCGCCGCGGACCGAGGGCCGGTCCTTCAGCTGCTGGGTCAGATAAGCCCTGGCGGCCGAAGTGCCCTTCTCCAGCTCCAGCAGCCGGGTGAGCGCCAGCACCGGGGCAATGCCGCGGTAGTGCTCGGCCATTTCGGCCAGGAAGTTGCGGGCACCGGTGCCATCACCCATGCGCTCATAGGCCGAACGCAACAGCGGAATGATCTCCGGCAGGAAGTCGGTGTCATGCCGGGCGGCGCGCTCCAGGGCGCGGATCGCGGCGGCATCGTTGCCGGCATCAATCTCCACCCGTCCCTCGAGGATGCCGGCCCGCACCGACTTCGCATCGGCTGCATAGGCACGGCGCACGGCTTCCCGCGCCTCGTCGATGGCGCCGGTGGACAGGTGCCGCTCGGCCAGTTCGGATTCGAAATGGGCAATCAGGCGGCCCATGGGCTCGCCGGTGGCCGCCTCGTAGCGGGTGGCGTTCTCGATCGCCTTGGCCCAGTCGCGCTCGGACTGGTAGATGCTGATCAGGTGGCGCAGCGCCTGCGGGGCGCGCTGGTCCAGCTGGGCCAGCTCGGTGAACACGGTTTCAGCCCGGTCCAGCAGCCCGGCCTTCATATAGTCCTCGCCCAGTGCCAGCAGCGCCTGCACCTTCTGCTGGTCGCTCAGGTCGCCGCGCTGTACCAGGCCCTGGTGCAGGCGGATGGCCCGGTCCACCTCGCCACGACGGCGGAACAGGTGGCCCAGCGCAATCTGGGTTTCAAACGTGTCCTTGTCCAGCTCGGCAATATGCAGGAACAGCTCGATCGCCTTGTCCGGCTGTTCGCTGAGCAGGTAGTTCAGGCCACGGAAATAGGTGGTCGACAGGCGGCTGACCTGCGTATCACTGTGGCGCTCTCCCCCGCGCCGGCCGATCACCCAGCCCGAAAGGGCCGCGATCGGCAGCAGCAGGAAGAACCAGAACCATTCGGTTACAAAGGCCATGCGGTCATGCTCCCGGCAGACGGCCTGTTATTCGTCGTTGGGCAGGGGCACGACGTCGCGCACGCGCTCACGCAGCTCCTTGCCCGGCTTGAAATGCGGTACGTACTTGCCCGGCAGCGCCACGGCGGCGCCGGTCTTCGGGTTGCGGCCAGTACGCGGCGGCCGGTAATGGAGCGTGAAGCTGCCGAAGCCACGGACCTCGATGCGGTCTCCTTCGGACAGCGAAGCGCCCATGATCTCCAACAGCGACTTCACCGCCAGATCGACGTCATCGGCCTTCAGATGGGCCTGTCGACCGGCGAGAATCTCGATCAATTCCGATTTGGTCATGGCCCCCCGCGCCCCTTGCAGTCGAAACCGGGGGCCCGGATGACCCGGGCCCCCGGTGAGCGGATCACTCCGACTTGCCTTCCAGCTGTTCACGCAGCAGCGCGCCCAGCTTGGTGGTGCCGCTGGAAGCATCCGCCGCGGCCTTGTTGTACTCGGCCAGGGTGGCAGCGGTTTCGGCTTCGTCCTTGGCGCGGATCGACAGCTGCAGCGTACGGCCGCGACGGTCCATGCCCACGAACTTGGCCTCGATGGTGTCGCCGACCTTCAGGTGCTGGCTGGCGTCCTCGATGCGCTCGTCGCTGATGTCGCGAGCCATCACGTAGCCTTCCACGCCCTCGGCCAGGTCGATGGTGGCGCCCTTGGCGTCCACTTCACGCACCGTGCCGGTGACCTTGGAACCCTTCGGATGGCCGGCCATGAACTGGCCGAACGGGTCCTGCTCCATCTGCTTGACGCCCAGGCTGATGCGCTCGCGCTCCGGGTCCACCGCAAGCACCACGGCCTGCAGGGTGTCGCCCTTCTTCAGCTCGCGCGCCAGGTCTTCGCCGTCGGTGTTCCAGCTCATGTCCGACAGGTGGACCAGGCCGTCGATGCCGCCGTCCAGACCGATGAAGACGCCGAAGTCGGTGATCGACTTGATCTGGCCTTCCACCTTGTCGCCCTTCTTGTGAATGGCGGCGAAGGTTTCCCACGGGTTGGAGGTGACCTGCTCCATGCCC
>DXCY01000300.1 GCA_019115725.1 Candidatus Luteimonas excrementigallinarum | reverse complement strand
AGGAGGTGTGCTATCCCTTTTATGTGTTCAAGCTGCTGGGCATCGAGACGGTGGTGCTGACCAACGCCGCCGGCGGCATCAACCGCAGCTTTGAGCCGGGCACCCTGATGCTGATCACCGCCACCGTGACCAACTCGGCGCCTGCACATGCCGGGTCCGGCACGCACTTTGTCAGCGGGGACAGTTACGCGCCCATGGATGCGGACGCGGTGTGGGACAGGATCAACGCCTCCCTGCCGGGCGATCCCGACGCGCTGTTTCTGCCGGCTGCGGGACTCGGACCGATCCCGGTGGCCCTGCTTGCCCTGCAATCGTCCGAGCCGGCGCTGGAACGGGTCCGCTACCGGCTGCGCTACCGCATGGCCGATGCCGGGTCCGCCTCCGGCGATGCGCCGTCGTCATACAGCTACGTGGAGGTGGTGCGCTTCAACCTGGGGCCGGCCATTCGCCAGGACCTGGTGGATGCCATCGGCGAGGAGACGGTAGCCGGTGCGGAGGAATTCGGCGTTGGTTCGCACGTTGCCTGGCGGATCGTCACCCGGCCGGTAATGGGCAACCGGGCCATTGTGGTTGCTGCGGGACGCAGGGAAATCGAAGCGTCGCAGGCGCAGGTGGAAGCCTGTCTCGGCGCGCCCTGCGCAGATGCGGTAGCGGTGATCGAAACGGCGGTGGAATGGGGCGACATGGTTGCCGTCACCGATCAGTCCGTGGGCGCAGGCGATGCGGCGGTGGAAGCGGTGACACTGCTGCTGGGCGAAGTGGATGGCCTGGAAGGGGAGGCGGGCGAAGCTTCCCCCGGCGATCCCGCGTGGACCATCGAAGCCGTGGTCGATGTGAACCTCGGCCAGGACGAAGGCGTGGATGCGGCCTATCGCCAGGGCGGCCTGATGGATGACTCGGTGGCTGCACTCTGGCAGCGGCTGGCGATCTTTGGCACCGACTCCGTACGGGCGGCGTTCCGTGCCAACGCCTATGAATGCCGCCGCGGCGGCGGGTTCGCCCCGCCTGGCGGTCTTTGTCCCTGAGCGCTGTACCCGCCTGCCGGCCACGGCTGTGGCAGCAGGCGGGGCGGGTGATCAGTCCGGCAGCATCGATCCTGTATCCAGCCAGCGCTGGTGCCAGCTGAGCGCCTCACCCAGCAGGTGTGGGGTGTGCTTGCCGTAGCTCTCGCGACAGGCGCGGTCGAAGTAGTCCTGCAGCGCATCGCGGAAGTCCGGGTGAGCGCAATTGTCGATCAGGGTCTGGGCGCGCTGCTTGGGCGAGAGCCCGCGCAGGTCGGCCACGCCCTGTTCGGTAACGATGATCGATACGTCGTGCTCGGTGTGGTCCACGTGGCTGGCCATCGGCACGATCGAGGAAATGGTGCCGCCCTTGACCGTGCTGGGCGAGAGGAAGATCGACAGGAAGCCGTTGCGGGTGAAATCGCCCGAACCGCCGATGCCGTTCATGATCCGGCTGCCCATGATGTGGGTGGAGTTGACGTTGCCGTACAGGTCCACCTCGACCATGCCGTTCATGCCGATGCAGCCCAGCCGGCGCACGAGCTCCGGATGGTTGGAGATCTCCTGTGGGCGCATGATGATGCGGTCGCGGAAGAACTCGATGTCGCGGCTGAAGGAGGCGTGCGCCTCCGGGCTGAGGGCGAAGCCGGTGCACGAGGCCACCCGCAGCACGCCGCTGCGCAGCAGGTCGAGCATGCCGTCCTGGATCACCTCGGTGAAGGCAGTGAGGTCGCGGAAGCCGCTTTTGGCCAGCCCCGCCAGCACCGCGTTGGGAATGTTGCCCACGCCCGATTGCAGCGGCAGCAGGTCGCGCGGCATGCGCTCGTTGGCGATCTCGTGCTGGAGGAATTCGATCAGGTGCCCGGCGATGCGCTCGCTGGTGGCATCGACCGGATTGAACGGGCTGTTGCGGTCCGGCGCGTTGGTGCGTACCACGGCGACGATGCGGTCCGGATCCACCTTGAGTGCGGTGCCGCCGATGCGGTCGTCCACGTGTTCCAGCGGGATCGGCTTGCGCTGCGGCGGGCGGGCGGTGCCGTAGTAGATATCGTGCATGCCCTCCAGGCCGGTGGGCTGCCAGTCGTTGATCTCCACGATCACTTTCTTCGCCAGATCCAGCCAGGTCTTGCTGTTGCCGACCGAGGTGGAGGGCACGATGCTGCCGTCTTCGCGGATCGCCACGGCCTCGATCACGGCCACGTCGATCTGGCCGTAGAAGCCGAACCAGGCGTGCTGGGCCACGTGGCTCAGGTGCGCGTCGATGTAGTTGAGCGAACCATCGTTGATGCGCTCGCGGGCCTGGGGGTCACTCTGGTAGGGCAGGCGCAGGGCGATGCCGTCCACTTCCGCAAGCACGCCGTCCAGCTCGGGCGCGGTGGAGGCGCCGGTGAGCAGGTTGATCTGGAACTTGCCGCCGCCGTTGCCGTTCGACTGGCGGATGCGCTCGGCCAGGGCGCCGGGCACGGCCTTGGGATAGCCCGAACCGGTGAAGCCGCTCATGGCCACGGTGTTGCCGGGCTGGATGTGGGCGGCGGCGGTGGCGGCGTCAACGACGCGCTGGCGCAGGATCGGGCTGTGGATGCGTTGTTCGGGCATGGGCCACCATTGAATGTGTGGGGCCTTCCATTATCGCCGCTGCGCCGCATCAAACGGGGCCGGAAGCGGGGACGAAGCGTCTCCGCAGCCGGACAATGCGCATCTTTCCGGGAAATCGCAGGATCCCCGGCCCGGCCCTGCAACAGTGCCGGACCGGGACGCGGAGCCTACAGGTCCACGCCGAAGCCGATACCGGCGGATTTCTCGCCGCTGGCGAACGCGCCGCCGATCGAGAACGAGGCGGTGCGGCCGATGCGCCGGCCGTAGCCGATCGACAGTCCCTGCTCACCGCCCTGGAATCCGGCGCCCACCGCGATGCGGCCGCGGTCGCTCTGGCTGCCGGCGGCGTTGATCGCCATGTTCAACATGGCTGCATTCATCGCGCCCATGCGATCGATGCGGCGGTCCTGGTGGTGCAGGCGGTGGTCGAGGTCGTCGAAGCGGTCCTCCAGCGTATTGAGCCGGTCGTTGAGGCCGCCGGCGTCGAAGCCCACCAGGGCCTGGATCGCCTGGTCGGTGTAGGTGTTGGCCGAGGTCAGGGTCGCCGAGCTGCGGGCGTCGGTGTACTGGTTGGCCTCGGCCAGGGTGGCCTCGTCGCCGTCCACCATGTCGGCGCGGATCGCGGCTTCTCGGGTGTCGGTATAGCCGTTGGCCGAGGCCAGCGTGGCGGCGTCGCCGGCGTCGGCGATTTCCTGCACCCGGGTCTCGCTGACCAGGTCGAGGCCGGCGATCTGGGCGTCGGTGTAGTCGTTGGCCGCGGTCAGGGTGGTGGCGTCGCCGGCGTCGGCGATCTCGCGCACCCGCGCCTCGGTCACCCCGCCGCCGCCGACCACACCGTCCAGCGCGGCCTGCAGCTGGCGCAGGTTGACCGCGTCGGTATCGCCGGTGGCGTCGCCGACGTTGGTGATGCGGCGCAGGTTGTCGGCGTTGCCCACCGACACCGTGTTGGCGGCATCGGCGACCGAGCCCGCGCCCAGCGCCACCGAACCGGTGGCCTCGGTGGTCACGTTCGCATTGACCCCCATGGCCATGCCGTCGGCGCCCGCGGCAACCGAGTCGTACCCGAACGCAGCGCTGCGGGCCCCGCTGGCGATATTGCCGCGCCCGAACGCGCTGCTGCGCAACCCGCTTGCGGTATTGCCGTAGCCAAACGCACTGGCGTGCTCGCCCTCCGCGAGATTCTGGTGTCCGAATGCGCTGCTCAGTTCGCCGGAGGCAACGTTGGAACGCCCGAATGCGCTGCTGTGGCGCCCCGCTGAAGTGTTGTCCGTGCCGAACGCGACCGAATTGTCTGCGGTCGCCTCGTTGTCCCGTCCGACGGCGATGCTGTAGTCGGATGCAACTTCGTTGCTGCCACCAAAGGCATAGCTTTGCGCACCTTCGACCTTGTTGCTGTAACCAAAAGCAAGACTCCGGCCACCCAGGGCCTGGTTCAGCCGGCCGAACGCCTGGCTGTGCTCACCGGCCGCGGTATTGGAGAAGCCCACTGCGCTGCTGAGCGCGCCCAGGGCCTCGTTGCCCGAGCCCAAGGCGCTGCTGGAGCCTCCGCTGGCGGTGTTGCCGTTGCCGAACGCGCTTGAGGTGGTCGCGCTGGCGGCGTTGCCGGTACCGAAAGCATTGCTGCCGCTTCCAGAGGCGGTGTTGCCGTTGCCGACCGCGGTGGCGCGGTCGAACGACGCCACGTTGCGATTGCCCATGGCAATACTGGAGCTTCCGGTGGCGGTGTTGCTGCGGCCAAAAGCAGTGCTTTCGGCGTTGCTTGCGGTGTTGGCGTAGCCGAAAGCGTTGGCCGTGGTGCCGCTGGCTTCGTTGTTGGTGCCGAAGGCGGCGCTGAGGTTGCCGCTGGCGACGTTGGCATGGCCCGCCGCGCTGGCTTGTGCCCCGGATTCATTCATGTAGCCTGCAGCGAAACTCTGGTGTCCTTCGACGACGTTCCGGTATCCGATTGCGGTGCTGCTGCCCGTCCCGTTTCCGGCGTGGACGATATTGCCGCTGCCGAAGGCGTTGCCGCTGGTGCCGCTGACGCTGTTGTCGCGGCCGTAGGCGATGGCGTCGACATGGCAGGTGGCGTTGGCGTCTCCGTGCTCAATACCCTGGGTGCGCTCTGCCGGGGAGGCGTCCCTCCATTCCCTGGTGGTGGAGTCGTACACCTGGCAAACGGGGCCATCAGGGGCGGCCTTGGCGGGTGCGGAAATGGCGAAGCCGAGGGCAAGCGCCAGCGGAACCAGCTTGAGGCCGTGTTGGAGCTTGGTGGTACGCATGATGTTCTCCTTGAGATTGGACGATCCAGTTGCGCCGCTTCCTGTCGTCGCAGGCTTCAACGCTGGACTCTCCAACCACGAGAACGCAGCGGGGGAACTGCCACCAGATCCGCGTGCCGGATCAGCGCGTCTGGAAATGCACGCTGCCCTGCAGTCCGGCTACCTCACC
>DXCY01000299.1 GCA_019115725.1 Candidatus Luteimonas excrementigallinarum | reverse complement strand
GCTTCCACCCCGGCTGCCGCAGCCAGCGCGGCCACCACGGTCTTGCCGCTGCCCACGTCGCCCTGCACCAGGCGCAGCATCGGCACCGGGCGGGCAATATCGCCGGACACCTGGGCCAGCACCCGCTCCTGGGCACCGGTCAGGGCGAACGGCAGGGCGGCGCGCAGGCGCTCACCGAGCGCACCACCGGCGGCCAGCACCGGCGCAGCGTGCTGCTGCTGGGCGATACGGTGGCGACGCAGACTCAGGTGATGGGCCAGCAGTTCTTCCAGGATCAGGCGCCGCTGGGCCGGATGGGTGACCGCGAGCAGCGCGGCAAGATCCGCATCGGGCGGCGGCCGGTGCACGGTCAGCAGGGCTTCGCGCAGCGGCGGCAGCCCGCGCGTGCGCAGCGCCTCGGCGGGCAGCGATTCCAGCCCGTCTCCCTCCGGCAGCCGGTCCAGGGCATGACCGATCATCCGCCGCATGGCGGCCGCGCCAATGCCCTCGATCTGCGGGTACACCGGATGCAGCCGCTCATCCAGCGCGCCGCCCTCGTCGCGGCCCAGCAGCTGGTAGCTCGGGTGGACCATTTCCAGGCCGTACTGGCCCGGGCGCGGGGTGCCATAGCACCGCACCCGCTCGCCGGGCCGGAACTGGGCGGCCTGGGCGGCGCGGAAATGGAAGAAGCGCAGCACCAGGCTGGCGCGGGAATCGTCGCCAATGGCCACCCGCAGGGTCGGCCGGTAGCGGAAACCGCGCTCCACCGCCTCGATCACGCCCTCCACCTGACAGGCCACCCCCGACTGCAGCTCGCGCAGGGGCACGATCCGGGTGCGGTCCTCGTACTGCCGCGGCAGCTGGGTCCACAGATCCTGGAGGGTCAGCAGGCCGCGGGAGGCCAGTTTTTCCGCCGTGCGGGCACCGACGCCCGGCAGGGAGGAAAGCGGCTGCGCTGCGGGATCGGTCGGGCTCAGTCCAGCACCATCACCGCATCGACTTCAAACGCCACGCCCTTGGGCAGGCCGGCCACCTCGATGGTGGAACGGGCCGGATAGGGGGCGCTGAAGTACTCGGACATGACCGCGTTGACCACGGCGAACTCGCCCAGGTCGGTCAGGTAGAGGCCAAGACGGACGATGTCATCCAGGGTGCCACCGGCCTCTTCGGCCACGGCCTTGAGGTTGTCGAAGGCGCGCCGGGCCTGGGCCTCTATGCCGCCGGGCACCACCTCGCCCGAGGCCGGGTCCAGCGGGATCTGCCCGGAAAAATACACGGTATTGCCGCTGCGCACGGCCTGCGAATAGGGGCCGATCGCGGCAGGTGCGCGCTCGGTGTTGATCGGGGTACGGGCCATCAGGCACTCCAGAGGAAAGTCATCCCCCGATGATAGTAGGAGCGCGCCCTGCGCGCTGCTACAGGCGCTGTATGCCGTGGACCACGCCGAGGCGGCGCACCCTGCGGATCACATCCGCCAGGTGCTTGCGGTTGCGCACCTCGATCGAGAACCGGATCGCGGCCACGTTGCTGTCCCGTTCCAGGTAATCGACGCCGTCGATGTTGGAGTCCACCCGCGCAATGGCCGCCGCCACCTGGGCCAGCACGCCCGGGCGGTTTTCCACTTCCACCCGCAGGCTGGTGCTGTAGTCGCCACGCACCTCCCGGTCCCAACCGATCGCCACCCAGCGCTCGGGCGACTTGCGGTATTCGGCCACGTTCGGGCACTCGATCCGGTGCACCACGATGCCCTTGCCGGCGGTGTGGTAGCCCATGATGTCGTCCCACGGGATCGGCAGGCAGCAGTTGGCGAAGGTGATCACCCCGCGCTCGTTGCCGGTGATCAGAATCCGCTCGCCGCGGCCAGCGGACTGCACCGTGGCAAACAGCTCCTCGCTGCCGCCACTGCCCTGGACCAGGGTGTGCGCCACCTGGTTGGGCATGCGGTTGCCGAGCGCGATATCGGCCAGCAGTTCCTCGAGCCGGCGATAGCGCAGCTCGGCCAGGTAGGCATCCAGCCGGTCGGCCGGCAGGCGCTCGAGCGAGCTGCCGATGTCCTCCAGCGCGCGATCCAGCATGCGATGCCCCAGCTGCACGGCATCCTCGTGTTCGATCTGCTTGAGCTGCTGGCGGATGGCGGTGCGCGCCTTGCCGGTGGCCACGAATTCCAGCCACTGCGGCTTGGGCGTGGCCGACTTGGCGGTGATCACCTCCACCTGCTGGCCGCTGGACAGGCGCGTGCGCAGTGGCACCAAACGCCGGTCGACGCGCGCGGCCACGGCGCGATTGCCAAGGTCGGTATGCACGGCGTAGGCGAAATCGATGGCGGTGGCGTTGCGCGGCAGGGACAGGATGTCGCCGTTGGGCGTGAACAGATAGACCTCGTCCGGGAACAGGTCGACCTTCACGTTCTCCAGGAATTCCAGCGACGAGCCGGTGGCCTGCTGCGACTCGAGCAGCCCGGAGATCCACGAGTGGGCGCGGATCTGCGCGCTGCTGGGCGCGCCGCCGTGCTTGTAGGCCCAGTGCGCGGCGATCCCGCGCTCGGCAATCAGGTCCATTTCCTCGGTGCGGATCTGCACCTCGATGGGCGAACCGTACGGCCCGAACAGCACGGTGTGCAGTGACTGGTAGCCGTTGGCCTTGGGGATGGCGACGAAATCACGGAACCGGCCGTCCACCGGCTTGTACACCGAATGCACCACGCCCAGCGCGTGATAGCAGTCCGGCACCGAGTTCACGATGACCCGGAAACCGAACACGTCCATCACCTGCTTGAACGTCTTTCCCTCCGCCTGCATCTTCGTATAGATGCTCCAGGGCGACTTCACCCGCCCCACCAGCCGGTACTCCAGTTCCTGGTTGGTCAGCCGCTGGGCCAGCTGCGCCTCGATCCTGGCCAGCGCCTCGCGCCGCACCAGGGGCTGGGAGCGGATGCGCTTTTCAAGCACGGCGTGACGGACCGGGTGCAGCGCGCGGAAGCCCAGGTCCTGCAACTCGCTCTTGATCGCGTTCATGCCCAGCCGCTGGGCGATTGGCGCGTAGATCTCCAGCGTCTCGCGGGCAATGCGCTCGCGGGCCTCGCTGGTCTGCGCGCCCAGGGTGCGCATGTTGTGCAGCCGGTCACCGAGCTTGATCAGGATCACGCGCAGGTCGCGCGCCATCGCCAGCATCATCTTGCGGAAGCTTTCCGCGGTGGCTTCCTGACGGCTGCGGAAATGCAGCTTGTCCAGCTTGGTGACCCCGTCCACCAGCTCGGCGACGGTTTCGCCGAACTCCGCGGCCAGCTCTTCGCCGGTCAGCGGGGTGTCCTCGATGGTGTCGTGCAGGATCGCCGCCACCAGCGTTTCAAGATCCACCTTCAGCTCGGCCAGCACCGTCGCCACCGCCACCGGGTGGGTGATGTAGGGCTCGCCGGATTTGCGCATCTGCCCCTCGTGGGCACAGGCGCCCACGGCCCAGGCCCGGCGCAGCACCTGCCGCTGGCTGTCATCCAGATAGGCGGCCGCCTGCTCCAGCTCACGCATATAGCCGGGCAACGCCTCGTCAGCCGG
Organism: Candidatus Luteimonas excrementigallinarum; assembly: GCA_019115725.1. Classification (GTDB taxonomy): domain Bacteria; phylum Pseudomonadota; class Gammaproteobacteria; order Xanthomonadales; family Xanthomonadaceae; genus Luteimonas; species Luteimonas excrementigallinarum. The sequence goes on along the minus strand of DXCY01000299.1, from coordinate 2,975 downwards.
CGTTGGGATCCGGTGGATGGCCAGTTGGGTCGGATTCATGCCCCCAGCGTAGCCGGGGAAGGCCCAATGGGGAATGGGCATGCTCCCGCCGCGCCAGACGGGGCCCGCCGGGCGGAAAACAAACGGCCCCGCACAAGGCGGGGCCGCTGTAAAACCCGAGCTGCGCCGACACTGCGGCGCAGCAGGAAGCAATCAGGCGTCTTCGCCCTTGGCCTCTTCGTCGGCCACCACCTCGGCGGCGGCCCACTCCAGCGCCTCGCGCTCCTTGCGCTCGCGCTCGGCCTTATCCACAGCTTCGATGTAATCGTTGTCGATCGCGCGCGCGGCAATCTCGCGCAGCGCAAGCACGGTCGGCTTGTCATCGTTGCCGCTGTTGTCGATCTGCGATTCCACGCCGTTGGCCAGCTGGCGGGCGCGCTTGGCGGCCATCATGACCAGTTCGAAGCGGTTGTCGACCACTTCCATGCAATCTTCCACGGTAATACGGGCCATACGGGCTCCCGGCGACGCTCAGGCCGCGCGAATGTTGGGGACAGGACCGGGCATTTTACCGGTATCCCGGGCACCGGCGCAAGCAGCCGCCTTGCAAATCAATGGCTTGGGCTTGCCGGAATGCTTTCCGGTTCAGTCTTCCTGCAGCAGGGCCCGCAGCAGCTGGCCGTGCCGCAGCTGCTGCTGCACGCGCCGCAGGCGGCTGGCAACAAAGATCGCGCACATCTCGTCCACGGCGGTATCAAAGTGCTCGTTGACGATCAGGTAGTCGAACTCGTCGTGGCGGGCCATCTCGTCGCGGGCGGCCGCCAGGCGCCGGGCGATGACTTCATCACTGTCCTGGCCGCGCTTGCGCATGCGTTCTTCCAGCGCCGCGCGCGAGGGCGGCAGGATGAAGATGCCCACCGCGTCGGGCACCTGGGCGCGCACCTGGCGGGCACCCTGCCAGTCGATTTCCAGCAGCACGTCGCGCCCCGCCGCCAGCTGCGGCTCCACCGACTGCTTGGCCGTGCCCTTCAGGTCGCCGTGCACGCGGGCGTGTTCAAAGAACTCCCCAACCTCGACCATGCGCAGGAACTCGGCCTCGTCGACAAAGTGGTAATGCCGGCCGTTGTCTTCGCCCGGGCGCGGCGGGCGCGAGGTGAACGAGATCGACAGGCTCACCGAAGGATCCCGCGCCAGGCAGGCGTTGACGATGCTGGATTTGCCCGCGCCAGAGGGCGCCGCCACGATGAAAAGGGTGCCGCGCATCGCCTCACTCAAGGTTCTGTACCTGTTCGCGGATCTGGTCGATCAGCACCTTCAGCTCCACCGCCGCCTGCGAGGTGCGCCGGTCCACTGATTTGGAGCCCAGGGTATTGGCCTCGCGGTTGAACTCCTGCAGCAGGAAATCCAGCCGCCGACCCACCGGCCCGTCCTGGACCAGCACCCGGCCGATCTCCTCGATATGGCTGTCGAGCCGGTCCAGCTCTTCGTCCACGTCCAGCTTCTGCAGCCACAGCACCAGCTCCTGCTCCAGCCGGCCGGGCTCCAGCGGCTGGGCCAGGTCGGCCACCCGGGCTTCGAGCCGGGCGCGCAGACCCTGACGGATCTCCGGCACCATCGTGCGCACCTCGCCCACGATGCGGGCAATCCCGGCCACCCGCTCGGCGATTACCGTGGCCAGTTTGTCGCCCTCGCGCTGGCGCGCAGCCAGGAACTGGGTGAGCACCTCCTCCAGCAGCGCAAGCGCCTCGGCCTTGAGGCCCTCGCCGTCCACCGCCTGGGTCTGCAGCACGCCAGGCAGCTGCAGCAGGCCGGTTACATCGGTGGTCAGCCCGGGGAAGCGGTCCTGCAGCGACTGGGCCAGGGCGGCCAGCTGCTCCAGCGCAGCCTCGTTCACGCCCAGCGACTGGGCGGCCTCCGAGCGCAGCCGGAACACCAGGTCCAGCTTGCCGCGGGTCACACGGGCGGACACCTGCTCGCGCAGGGTTGGCTCCAGCGCGCGCAGCTCATCCGGCAGGCGCGTGCCAAGTTCGAGGAAACGGTGGTTGACCGCGCGCAGCTCGCAGCCCAGCGTGCCCCAGGCGGTGCTGCGTTCGGCCGCCGCGTAGGCGGTCATGCTTCTGGTCATCACGAAACAAAGGTTCTGACGGAGGCGCAGTATGCCATCGAGCGCCCTTTCCGGCGCTGCAGGCGGCGCCGATCCGGCGCCCGGCAACCCCGGCTGCTAGACTGCCCCGCCGCTATTTCTGTGCTGCCATGACCCCTATCCAGCGTCCCAGCGGCCGCGCCCCCGACCAGCTGCGCGAAGTGCGCCTGGAGCGCGGCTTCACCCGTCATGCCGAAGGCTCGGTGCTTGTTTCCTTCGGTGATACCCGGGTGCTGTGCACCGCCAGCGTGGAGGAACGCGTGCCGGGCTTCCTGCGCGGCAAGGGCGAGGGTTGGGTCACGGCCGAATACGGCATGCTGCCGCGCGCCACCCATACCCGCAGCGACCGCGAGGCCGCCCGCGGCAAACAGGGCGGGCGCACGCTGGAGATCCAGCGCCTGATCGGCCGCTCGCTGCGCGCCTGCGTGGACCGCTCCGCGCTGGGCGAGCGCACCATCACCCTGGATTGCGATGTGCTGCAGGCCGACGGCGGCACCCGCACGGCGGCGATCACCGGTGCCTACGTGGCCCTGGTGGACGCGGTGCGCAGCCTGATGAAGCAGCGCAGGATCCCGCGTGATCCGCTGTACGGCGCAGTGGCCGCGGTCTCGGTGGGCCAGTACCGCGGCGTGCCGGTGCTGGACCTGGACTATGCCGAGGACAGCGACTGCGATACCGACATGAACGTGGTGATGAACGATGGCGGCGGCTTCATCGAGCTGCAGGGCACGGCCGAGGGCCACGCATTCCGCCGCGATGAACTGGACGCCATGGTGAGCCTGGCCGAGGGCGGAATCCGCCAGCTGTTCGCGCTCCAGGCCCAGGCACTGGCCGACCAGTGAAGATCGTGCTG
>DXCY01000298.1 GCA_019115725.1 Candidatus Luteimonas excrementigallinarum | reverse complement strand
CCATTGCCCAGGCCGAGATTCCCAACTGGCGCCGTCTGTGGGACAGCGCGCCCACCACCCTGATCCACACCGAGGGCGGGTTTGTTGGCCTGCCGGAGGGGCAGATGGGCAATTCCGAGGTCGGCCACATGAACATCGGCGCCGGCCGGGTGGTGTACCAGGAGCTGACCCGGATCGGCGCGGCGATCGAAGACGGCAGCTTTTTCGACAATCCCGAGCTGCTGGCCGCCTGCGACGAGGCGATCGCCAACGGCCGCACCCTGCACGTGATGGGGCTGCTGTCGCCGGGCGGCGTGCACAGCCATGAAGCGCACCTGTTTGCCATGCTGGAGCTGGCCAAGCGCCGCGGCGTGCCGCGGGTGGCGGTGCACGCATTCCTGGACGGGCGCGACATGCCGCCGCGCTCGGCCCGGCCGAGCCTGGAGAAGCTGCAGCAGGTGGCCGAGGCGCTGGGCAACGTGCGCATCGCCAGCCTCAGCGGCCGCTACTACGCCATGGACCGCGACCGCCGCTGGGAGCGCGTCGTGCAGGCCTGGGACGCCATTGTGAATGCCAAGGGCGAGCGCGCTGCCGATCCGCTGGCCGCGCTGGAAGCCGCCTACGCGCGCGGCGAGAACGACGAGTTCGTGCTGCCCACGGTGATCGAAGGCGCCCAGCCGATGAGCGACGGCGATGCGGTGGTGTTCATGAACTTCCGTGCCGACCGCGCCCGCCAGCTCACCATGGCGTTCGTGCAGGAGGAATTCGATGGTTTCGCGCGACGCCAGCTGCGCCTGGGCCGGTTCAGCTGCCTGACTGAATACGACGCCACCCTGGACGCGCCGGTGGCCTTTGCCCCGGACAACCTGCGCAACACCCTGGGCGAAGTGCTGGCCGACCGCGGCCTGCGCCAGCTGCGCATCGCCGAGACCGAGAAGTACGCCCACGTCACCTTCTTCCTCAACGGCGGGCGCGAGGCGCCGTTCGAGGGCGAGGAGCGGATCCTGGTGCCCAGCCCCAAGGTGGCCACCTATGACCTGCAGCCGGAAATGAGCTGCCCCGAGGTGACCGACCGGCTGGTGGAGGCGATCGGCTCCGGCCGCTTTGATGTGATCGTGTGCAACTACGCCAATCCCGACATGGTCGGTCACAGCGGCGACCTGCAGGCGGCCATCAAGGCGGTCGAAGCGGTGGACGCGGCGGTCGGCCGGGTGGTGGAAGCCACCCGCGCCCGCGGCGGCGAGCTGCTGGTGACCGCCGACCACGGCAACGTGGAAATGATGCGCGATCCCGACACCGGCCAGCCACATACCGCCCACACGGTGGGTCCGGTGGGGCTGATCTACGTTGGCGACCGCCCGGCGGCGCTGCGTGAAGGCGGCTCGCTGCGCGATCTCGCTCCCACCCTGCTGGACATGGCGGGCGTGCCGGTGCCGGACGAAATGACCGGCCGCAGCCTGCTGCAGCCGGCCTGATGCCGATGGCCGGCCCGCGTCGCGCGCTGCTGGTCCTTGCCGCCGCGCTGGCGCTTGCCGCCGCGCCGGCCCAGGGCCAGGGCCAGCAGAACCAGCGCGAGGCCGAGCGCCGGCTGGCCCGGGTCAAGCAGGAGCTGGCCAGCGTGGCCGTTGAGCGGCGCCGGCTGGAAGGCCAGCGCGGCGAGGCGGCGCGCGCGCTGCGCGAGGCGGACGAACAGGTGGCCGCCTCCACCCGCGCCCTGCGCCAGACCCGGGACCGGATCGAACAGGAAGAAAACGCGCTGGCCGAACTGGGCGCCCGCCGGGTGGAGCTGGACGAACGCCTGGGCAGCCAGCGTCAGGAACTGGCCGCGCTGCTGCGCGCCGCCTACGCCATTGGCGACCATGCCGCGCTCAAGCTGCTGCTGGCCCAGGACCGGGTCAGCGATGCCAACCGCATGCTGGCCTACCACCGCTACCTGCAGGACCAGCGCGCCGGCCGCATCCACAGCCTCAGCAGCGAGCTGCAGGAGCTGGAAGCGGTGGAACGCGAGATTGGCGAGCGCACCGCGGTGCTTGAGGCCGAGCGCGAGCGCCAGGCCGCGCAGCTGGCCGAACTGGAGCACAGCCGCGGCGAACGCGCGGTGCAGCTGGCTGAACTCGAAGCCAGCTACACCGATCGGCGCGAGCGCGAACAGAGCCTGGGCCGGGATGCCGGAGCGCTGGAAAAGGTGGTCTCGCAGCTGCGCGCCGCCGCCGCCCGCGCTGCCGAACGCGAGGCCGCGGAGCGCGCCCGTGCCGCCCGTGGCAGCACCACAACCGGTCGCGACACCCGGCGTTCACCGGCCCAGGTGGCCCGCGGTGCGCCTGTGCGGGTTGGCGGCCTGAGCTGGCCGCTGGCCGGCAACCTGCTGGCCGGCTACGGCGCCACCATGCCCGATGGCCGGCGCAGCTCCGGCGTGCTGATCGGCGCCGCCACCGGCGCCACCGTGCAGGCGGTGGCCGATGGCACCGTGGTGTTCGCCGAATGGATGACCGGCTACGGCCTGATCGTGATCGTCGACCACGGCAACGACCACATGAGCCTGTACGCCCACAACGACGCCCTGCTGCGCGACGTGGGCGACCGGGTCTCGCGCGGCGATCCGGTCGCCAGCGTGGGCAACTCCGGCGGTCAGGGCCAGCCGGCGCTGTACTTTGAACTGCGCCGCGGCGGCCAGCCCATCGATCCCACCAGCTGGCTGCAGAAGCGCTGACCGGCGCACCGCCGCCGGCCAGCGGAGGTTGCGGAAGGACGTGCATAATCGGACCGGTTCGCGCCCCTGGCGGGCGCGGCTGCCGTCCTTCCGGAGTTGTCTGCATGCACCGCCGCCTGTTGCCGTTCGCCATTGCCTGTCTGCTGCTGGTTCCCGTCCAGGCCGCCGAGCCGCCACAGGACACGCCGCCTGCCGAGCCGGTGGAAGCGCCCGCGCTGCCGGAGCAGGCCGTGGGAGACCAGGCCGCGGATGATGAGCAAGCGCAGGCCGGGCAGCCGCTGCCCGGGGATGCGCAGGATCCTGCCGCGACCTCCGGCGAAGATGACGCTGAAGCAGATGACGCTGAAGCGACCGATACCGCCGAAGCCGGCGCCGCCGAAGTTGCTGCCGACGACGCCGAGCCCGAGACCGCCAGCAGCATTCCCCTGCGCGAGATCCACCGCTACGTGGCCGTGTTCACCGCGCTCAAGGAAGCCTACGTGGATCCGGTGGATGATGCCGAGCTGATGCAGTCGGCCATCCGCGGCCTGCTGCTGGAGCTGGATCCGCACAGCGTCTACATGTCCGCCGAAGACGCCCGTGCCTTCGATGAGAACACCACCGGCGCCTATGCCGGGGTCGGGGTGGAGGTGGAGCGGCTGGCCGATGGCAGCCTGCGGGTGGTCGCGCCGATCGACGAGACCCCGGCCGCGCGCGCCGGCATCCAGTCCGGCGACATGATCGTGGCCGTGGACGGCGAGCCGCTGACTCCCGCCAGCCACGAAGGCATCGGTCCGCTGCGCGGCACGCCGGGCACGCGCGTATCAATGACGGTGATGCGCGAGGGCGAGCTGCAGCCGCTCGAGATCGAAATGGAGCGCGAGCGGATCCACATCACCAGCATCCGCTCGCGCCTGCTGGAGCCGGGCTACGCCTACGTGCGCATCAGCGCCTTCCAGGTGGACACCGCGGCCGACTTCCAGCGCCACGTCGGCGAGCTGCAGCAGCAGGCGCCGCTGCAGGGCCTGGTGCTGGACCTGCGCAGCAATCCCGGCGGCCTGCTGACCTCGGCGGTGCAGATTGCCGATGACCTGCTGGAAGAGGGGCGGATCGTCAGTACCCGCGGCCGTCATCCGATCAGCGAAACCGAATTCAGCGCCACCCCGGGCGATCTGCTGCAGGGCGCGCCGGTGGTGGTGATCGTGGACGCCGGCTCGGCCAGCGCCTCGGAAGTGCTGGCCGCGGCCCTGGGCGATCACGGCCGGGCGCGCATCATCGGCAGCCGCACCTTCGGCAAGGGCTCGGTGCAGACCGTGCTGCCGCTGGACAACGGTGATTCGGTCAAGCTCACCACCGCCCGCTATTACAGCCCGGACGGGCGCTCGATCCAGGCCCGCGGCATCGACCCCGACGTGGTGCTCGAGCCGGACACCCGACCGCCCAGCCGCGTGTTCGACCGCTCCGAAGCCGCGCTGCCGGGCCACCTGCATGGCGATGAAGAAGATCCCGCCGTCGCCACTGGCGACGTGCTGCCCGGCGATGGCCCCATCGATGCCGCCCTGGCGGAACTGAAAGCCATGCGCGCCGGAGCGCCACCGCAGCCGTAGAAGCCCGCCCCGGAAGCGGGCGGAAGCGGGGAACTACTCCGCGATCAGCTTGCAGTCGATATCCACGCCGGTGCGCACGGCGGCGGCGAGGGTGTCCTGGAAGGTGCCACAGTCCAGCAGCTCGGCTTCGCCGGTGTCATCGTCCACGGCGCTTGCCGAGCCCACGTTCACCCGCAGGTGCGGGAGGCCTTCTTCCACCAGCTGCAGCTGTTCCGTATCCAGGCTGATCTCCGGGAAGTCCGCGCTGCCCGCCGCGGCCAGTTCCACCTGGTGGCGGGCCAGCGACAGCCACGGCTCCTCGGCGCCGGCCAGCTGGCGCTGCTGGGCGGCCACGCTGGCATAGCCGAAGTAATCGGCGGTGATCAGGATCGACTCGTCATTGGCCTCCAGCGCCGCCGCGGCCGCCTCCGATACCGTCACCCGCACCTGGAACGCGTTGCCGCCGCTGGCCACCGCGGCCACCGGCTGGCGGTGCGGATCGGTGTCCGGGGTGGGCGCCGGCTCGCAGGCCGACAGCATGAGAGTGGCGAGAGCGGCGGACAGCAGGGTGCGGATCGGCATGGCGGTGGCCCGTGATGTGGGGGTGCTGGTCAGCGTGGTTTGGCGGGCATGGGAAACGGGGTCACCACTTTTTCCCCGGTGCCGGCATCGCGGATCGCCGACTGGCCCTTCTTTTCGACTTCCTCGATCCGCAGCACGCTCTGGATCGGCAGGTGCAGCACCCTGGTGTTGCCGAACTCGTCGCGCAGGCGCTCTTCGGTGGGATCCACCACCAGGCCGTCGTGCACGTCGAACACCAGCCCGGCAATCTCGGTGAACCCCCACAGGCTGCCGCTGTTCACGCTGTGCGCGTACAGCTCGTAGATCTTGCCGTGGTTGAGGAAGGTGACTTTGTAAAGCGTGTTGGACATGCGCCGAGTATACGGCGGGCGTCAGTAGCCCTGCAGCTTGCGCAGCCGCCGGGCGATGGCCTGGCGCGAGGCCAGTGCGAATACCGCGCCGAACACGAATCCGCCCACGTGCGCCGCCCAGGCCACCGCGCCGAAGGCCGGGCCGATATAGGCGAACACCACCTGCAGCAGCGCCCAGATCCCGATCAGCAGCGATGCCGGCGCGCGCACGAATTCCAGGAACAGCCCCAGCGGCAGCACCACGCCCAGCCGCGCGCGTGGGAACAGCGCCAGGTACGCGCCGATGATGGCCGAGACCGCGCCGCTGGCGCCGATGATCAGCCGGTCCGGGGTGCCGATCGCCAGCGCGGCAATCAGGTTGGCGAACGCGCCGCCGATCAGGAACAGGGCCAGGAACCGCCACGGCCCCATGACCCGCTCGGCCGGCAGGCCGAAGATCAGCAGGAACACCAGGTTGCCCAGCAGGTGGGCCCAGTCGGCATGCAGGAACAGCGCGCTCAGCAGGCGCAGCCAGTTCTCCGCCTGCGACCAGTGCAGCAGGCTGCCCGGTGCCAGTCCGCCGCTGAGCGTGCCCCATTCGGCCAGCAGGTCGTGGCGCACGCTGTCCGGGTACACGCTGGCCCACAGATAGGCCAGCCACAGCACCGCGAACAGGCCGGGCGTGGCCCAGCGCAGGCTGCGGCGGGCGTGGGTGGGGATGGAGACGAACATGCGGGAATCCGGAGCGGAACAGGCGGGCCGGCGGGCGGCTTCCAACGATACCTGTTCAGTTGCGACAGCGGTCACTGTGTCTTTTTTCCCACTGACCACACGCCTGGGTACGGTATAGTGCCGCGCCGCCGTTGCACCCTGACGGGTGGCTGCAGGCAGGGCCGAGGGGGGCGGTCTGTACACGGCGCATCAAAAAAATGGATCCATTTGGAGAGAGCATGAACACCCATCCCCATAAGCTGGTTATTTCCGCCCTGGCGCTGGCCGTTGCCGGCATCGCGGCGTCCGGTGCGGCCCACGGCTCGGCATTCGAGCTGCGCGAGAACAGCGTCAAGGCCCAGGGCCGCGCGATGGCCGGTTCGGCATCGGCCACCGGTGACGCTTCGGCGGTTGCCAACAACCCGGCGCTGATGTCGACCTTCAACGAGAAGACCTTCCAGTTCGACGTCACCGCCATCGACCTGACCT
>DXCY01000297.1 GCA_019115725.1 Candidatus Luteimonas excrementigallinarum | reverse complement strand
CCACGAGGTTGACGTGGGTGTTCTGCTCGGTGCCGAACAACATGGCGGCGTTGTTGTCACCGAATCCGTTGACACGGATATGCGGCAGATTCACCGGCGGCACGCGCGAGGCGGAATAGTCCTTGTGCGACACCTTCAGCTCGGTGGAGAAGTTATCGCTCCAGTCGGAGAACAGCTCACCCATCCAGGTTTCATACGTCTTCGGATGCTGGTACCAGTAATTGCTCAGCGAAACGGAGCTCGAACCGATGCCCGGGAAGCGCATCACGTTCTGCTCCATCTTGTTGTAACGCAGCGCCGCACGATGGTCATCGTTGATGTTCCAGTCGAGCTTGATCGCGTATTCCTCGATCTCGGTCTTGTTGTCCGGAGCCGAAAGACCGCCAACGTCGTAGCCAAACGAGGACATGTGATCGCGCACGGCGGTAATGTCGGCATCCGTGATCGAACCGTTGCCGTACGGGCTGGACGCCAGGCTCACGCCGGGGGCCGTGCGCTCATACTTTTCGTAGTTGGTGAAGAAGAACAGCCTGTCCTTGAGGATCGGGCCGCCGAAGGTCATGCCGTAGGTGACCTCGTCATCAAAACCATTGAAATCTTCGCGGTCGCCTTCCAGGCGGTCACGCACCATGTCCTTGTCGCGATAGGCGTAGTACACCGTGCCGCCGAAGTTGTTGGTGCCCGACTTGGTCACGGCGTTGATCACCGCGCCGGTGCCGCCGTAGATGGTGGTGTCGTAGTTGGCCAGGTCGATGTTGATCTCTTCGATCGCGTCCATCGACACCGGCTGGCGCTCGGTCGGGAAGTTGTTCGGCTCCAGGCCGAACGGGTCACCGGCGCCGATGCCGTCGATGCGGATGGCATTGAAGCGGGTATTCTGGCCGCCGGCCGAGATTGCGCCGTCAGCCTTGCTGATCTGGCTGATGCGGGGATCCAGGCGGATGTAATCCTGCATGTTGCGGGTGGCAGACGGCAGCGCTTCCATGTCCGCACTCGTAACGTTGCTGCCGGTACCCATCTTGTTGGCGCTGAACACGTCCGAGCCCACGTAGGCGCCGGTGGCCACGACGCGATCCAGCGTGGTCACGTCACCCGTCAGGATGGCGTTGACGGTGTTGACCTGGCTCAGGTTGAGGTACACATCGTCTTCGGTGCGGGTGCCCTCACCCGGCTTGGTGATGGTGACGGTGTACGGGCCGCCCACGCGCAGGCCGCGGGCGTTGTAGCGGCCGCTGGCGTCGGTGGTGACGCGGCTGACGGTGCCGGACTCCGTGTGCAGGATGGTCACCTGGGCGCCGGCGACCGGCTGCCCATCGGCGCCGACCACCTGGCCGCCGACACCGGCGGAGGTGCTCTGTGCAAACGCGGGAGCCGCGGCAAGCGCGACGATCAGACCGAGCGACAGCTTCGAGAGTCGGACGCGGTGCTTGGGAGTCATGTTCAATGGCCTCGATACGTACGTGAATGGCTACCGCGCGATCCGGCGCGGCGGATGGAAAATCCTTGGGGTGGGGGTACAGGCCGACGCGCGGAGGCGAGCCAGCCTGTTAACAACAGATTAACACGGTAGCCGCCCTTTATGACAGCAATATGACGATCACCCGATTGCTGCAATCTCTTGACAGGACGCCGGTTTCAAGCCGGATTTGGACAGCCTGCCGCAGGTAACTGCGCGTCCCCTGCCGGGAGGGCTGGAGCGGGCTCAAGCCAGGTGTTCAATACCCTCGCGGATGCGGCCGCGGAAGGTCGTGCCGGCTGCGGAAAGCAGCTCCACGCAGGCCTGGGCGTAGACTGCGGGATCGGACGCTTCCGGACCTTCCCGATCCATATAGGCCTGGGCCCGCAGCGGCGTGCGCATCGGCCCGGGACGGAACCCCGATACCCGCACCGCGCTGGAAGCCAGCTCGCTGTGCAGCATGTGCACCAGCACCTCCACCCCGCCCTGGGCAACGCCGTAACCGCCCCAGTAGGCCTGGGAGGTGCGCGCCGGGTCGTCGATCGCAAATACCACCGCGGCGTCTTCGGCCTTGCGCAGCAGCGGCAGGCACGCCTGGGTCAGCCACCAGCGCGCGGTCAGATTGACGTGGATGGCGCGGGCGAAGGCGGCCGGGTCGGTGTGTTCCAGCGGCGTCAGCCCGGGGAAGTCGGCGGCGCAGTGGAGCACGCCGTCCAGGCGCCCGAAGGCCTCCCCGATCCGCTCGGCCATCTGGGCGTAGTCGTCCGGGCCGGCGCCTTCCAGGTCCAGCGGATACAGCGCGGCCTCACCGCCGGCGCTGGCGACTGCATCGTGCACCCGGTTAAGCCGCGGGACCTTGCGGCCAAGCAGCACCAGCCGCGCACCGGCCGCAGCGCAGGCCAGCGATGCCTCCCTGCCCAGCCCGCCGTGCGCGCCGACCACCAGGATCACGCGCCCTGCCAGCGCGCCTTCTTCCATGGGCATCCCTACCTGCGCGGATGCCGGATCAGCCGGCCCGCTCACGGCTTGCTGATCTCGGCCACCATCCGCGCCAGCTCGCCGGACTCGTGCAGCTCAAGGGTGATATCGCTGCCGCCGATCAGCTCACCATGGATGAACAGCTGCGGGAAGGTGGGCCAGTTGGAATAACGCGGCAGGTTGGCGCGGATCTCCGGGTCTTCCAGCACGTTGACCGTGTGCAGCTCGGCCACGCCGGCCTCGCGCAGGGCCTGGGCCGCGCGGTTGGAAAAACCGCACATCGGGAACTGCGGGGTGCCCTTCATGAAAAGAACGATCGGGTGCTGTTCCACCTCGTCCCGGATCCGCTGCATCACTGCCATGACAACTCCTGCGAAGCCGGTCGCGGAGATTCCGGGGCCGGCGTCACTCTATGGGGGTTAGAATCCGCACCATTGTAAGCCCAGCGCCCGACACAGCATGCCTTTCGAACTGCCCGACCTGCCCTACGACCGCACCGCCCTGGAGCCGCACCTGTCCGGCGATACCGTGGACCTGCACCATGGCCACCTGCAGCGCGGCCATCTGGAAAGGCTGGCCGCACTGGTCGAGGGCACCGCATTCGCGGACATGCCGCTGGAAGAGATCGTCCGCAAGGGACAGGGCGCGATGGCCGAATGCGCCGCGCAGGCCTGGGCCACGGCGCTGTACTGGAACAGCCTGACGCCTGCCGCCACCGAGGGCAGTGAACCCGAGGGCAAGCTGGCGGATGCCATTGGCAAGGCCTTCGGTGATGTGGAAGGGTTACGCAGGCATTTCAATCAGGCGGCGCTGCGCAGCTTCGGCCCGGGCTGGGCATGGCTGCTGCAGCGCTCCGACGGCCGCCTGGTGATTGCGGTCACTCCGCATTCGGTCACCCCGCTGACCGGCCCCGACCGCGCCCTGCTCGCCTGCAGCCTGTGGGAGCACGCCTACATGCTGGATTACCGCGACGACCGCGAAAAATACCTGGATGCGTTCTGGCAGCTGGTGGACTGGGACGCCGTCACCCGCCGCATGGGTTGACCCATGGATGCGTCGGGGGCATAGCCCCGACCTACGGGTGGGATGCATGGATCCGGTAGGTCGGCCCTACGCGGCCGACGGGCAACGGCACCACGCCAGGTGGCGTCGGGGGCATAGCCCCGACCTACGGGTGGAGGGCAGCGATGACTGGCGCGACCTGTGGCTGACGCTCATAGGCGTCGCCGAGGCGCTGCAATGCGGCGGCCAGTGCCTGTGGGGTATCGGCCCGCAGCGTGGCATGCCCCACCTTGCGACCCTCGCGCGGCTGCTTGCCGTAATCGTGCCAATGGCCGCCCGCTTCGCCCAGCACCTGCGCCGGATCCGGCATCTCACCCAGCCAGTTGAGCATGCAGGCGTGGCCGATCGCATCGGTCGCCCCCAGCGGCAGGCCGAGCACCGCCCGCAGATGGTTTTCAAACTGCGAGGTCTGCGCGCCTTCGATGGTCCAATGGCCGGAGTTGTGCACCCGCGGCGCCATCTCGTTGGCCATCAGCTCGCTGCCGCGACAGAACAGTTCGAGCGCGAACACGCCCACGTAATCAAGCGCTTCCGCCAGCCGTCGCGCGTAGCCGGAGGCCTTGTCCATCAGCGCGGCATCCACCGCCGGTGCCGGCGCCAGGCTGGCCGACAGCACGCCGTCCACGTGCCAGTTCCAGGTCAGCGGCCAGGTGCGGAACTCGCCATCGCGGCCGCGCACAGCCACCACGCTCAGCTCGCGCTCGAACGGAACAAACGCTTCCAGAATCAGGCCCACCTTCTGCGCCTGTGCGCCCAGCGCCTCCCAGGCAGCTGCGGCGTCCTGCGCCTGGTGGATACGGAACTGGCCCTTGCCGTCATAGCCCAGACGGCGGGTCTTGAGGATGCAGGGCGTGCCGATGCGGCCAATCGCCGCCTCCAGCCCTTCCCGCGTCTGCACATCCTCGAATGCCGGCACCGGGATATCCAGTTTCCGGAACAGGGTCTTCTCTGACAGCCGGTCCTGCGCCGTCGCCAGCGCCGCGGGATTGGGAAACACCTTGACCCGGCCGGCCAGCTGTTCGGCGGAAGCGGCTGGGACGTTCTCGAAATCGAACGTGACCACCTCCATCTCGGCGGCAAACCTGGCCAGCGCATCCGCGTCGTCGTAACCGGCAACCAGTTGGGGGGCGATCTGCCCGGCGCAGGCGTCCGCCGCCGGATCGAGCACCTGGAAGCGCAGCCCCAACGGCACGCCCGCCAG
>DXCY01000296.1 GCA_019115725.1 Candidatus Luteimonas excrementigallinarum | reverse complement strand
CAGCAGCGAGCTCACCGCCCCCGAGCCGATCGCCGAGGGGCCGCTGAGCGAGTGCCCCATCGTGGCCGCCGAGCGCCGCGGCGCCGTGGAGCGCGCCAACGCCAAGCTGCGGGCCATTGCATCCAAGCAGGGCACGGAGGTGAAGCCGTGAGCTTTGACGATCTCGACCTGATGGACATGCACGAGGATCTGTTCGAAGAGTTCGGCGTGGATGCGTCCGTCACCCGCGCGCCTGACAGCCCGGCGACCGTGCGCGTGGTGATTGATCGTGGCATCGAGCGTCTCGGCGAGTTCGGCCAGGTGATTGGCCGGGTGGATGTGGCCAGCTTTTTGGTCTCCCAGTGGGAGCCGCGGCAGGGTGACGTGCTCATCTGGACCGACCGGCTCGGCACCCATACCAAGCCGGTGGAGTCACTGCAGGAAAACGACGGCTTCGTGGCCAAGGCGGTGCTGCATGGCTGAGCAGGCTCCCGCCCGCGCCATCGTCGACGCCTTGGCCGCCGCTTTGCGGCAGATCACCATCGCCAACGGCTACCGCACCGACCTCGGCCTGCACGTGCACACCGAGCGCACCGAGACCGGCATACCCACCGTGCCGCGCTGCACCGTCGCGCCGCTGGGCAAACGTCGCGCTGCAAGCAACGACCGCAGCCCCAGCCGCGGCCGCGAGCTGGAAGGCGTGATCGAGTTCTCGGTGCCCGCCAGCTACGCCAATGCCCTCGCCACCGTGATCGATGCCGAGGAAGACATCGATACCTGCCTCGCGCGCTACCACCAGATGCCTGATGCGCTGCCGGTGCAGTACGAGGAAGCCGAGTTCGCCGACCGGCCCGAGGGGCTGCCGATGGTGATGGCCGGCATCCGTTGGACCACCGCTTATCGCCGGAAGGAGGTGCCCTGATGGTTGCGGGTACCGTCCTCAAGCGCGGCACGCGCAAGCTTGGCCGGGCAACGGTTGGCGTCGGCTTCGACATGAGCGGCGCGCTGCGAGTGCAGCGCGAGCTCGGCTTGCTGGCTGACCGCCTGCCGTGGCTGCAGGAGCGCGCGATCCGAACCCTGTACCGCCGGCTCCCAGTCGAAGCCCGCCGCGACATCCAACGCCAGTACAACATCATCGGCTCGCGGATCCGCGAGCACATGGCCGTTCGCTACATCGACTCCGGCCCACGCCTTGGCGGCATCCGCCTCTATGGCCAGTGGGCGCGCGGTATCGGCATGGCCAACTTCCGCGGCACCCGGCAAGTGCGCGCGGGCGTCTCGTACAGCGTCTATCACGGCATCCGTAAGGTGGACAAAGGGTCCTTCTTGGCTCGGCTGCTCCAGGGCAGGGGGCGGCTTGGCAACCTGCACGCGGTAGAGCGGTACGGCCCCAAGGTCACCATGCAGGCCGGCAGCTACAAGGGCCAGAAACGGCAGCGTCTGGCCGTGCACTACCGGTCCACCGTCGCGCAGATGCTCGCGGAGGGCCGCCGCCCGGAGCGCCTGGCCGACTACAGCCGCCGGATCCTGCAGCAGGAAGTCGAGCGGCAGCTCGCCAGCTACATGCGCCGTCCAAGCGCCCCCTGACCACAACCACCGCACACGAGGCCCACCCATGAAAATCCGCATCTACAAGCCCCATACCCATGCCGGTCGCCGCTACACCCCCGGCCCCGAAGGCATGGAGATCGAGGTCAGCAAGTCTGACGCCGCCTACCTCGAGCGCGCGGGCATCACCGTGCCGGCCGTGGCTGCCGAGGGCACCGGTGCTGCCAAGGCGTTGCCCGCTGCCGGTGACGCCCCCGCGCTGGCCGACCAGCCCGCCGCCGAGCCGCAGGGCTTCGGCTCCACCACCACCCGCCCGGCCCGCGCCGGCAAGCAGTAAGAGGAAACCGAATCATGAAGGACTTCAGCTACCAGGGCCGGGTGATGGCCGAGATCCGCAATGCGGATGGCACCTACGGCAAGCCGCGCTGGGTGGGTGACACCGAGCCGGCGGTAACCGTCACCCTCAGCGAGGAATCGGAAACCCGCCGCGAGAACTTCAGTGGCATGAAGATGGAAACCGCCGTGCTGGAAACCGGAAACACCGGTGAGATCAGCCTGGGCCTGCGCTACAACAGCATCGAGAACCTGGCCATGGGCCTGTGGGGTGCCGTGATCGATGAGGCCGGCGGCACCGTCACCGGCGAGGCCCTGCCCGAGGGTCTGGAGGCCGGCGACTTCATCGCCCTGGAGCACGGCGGCGCCAGCAGCATTGTGCTGACCGCCGCCGATGACACGGCGCTGGAAGAAGGTGTGCACTACAGCATCGATTCCGCCGCCGGCGGCACCATCAATGTCCTCGATGTGGAGGGGCTGACCCAGCCCATCACCGCCGCCTACACCCACGCCGGCAGCGTGAACGTGGGCATGTTCACCAGCCGCCCGCCGGAGGTGCGCCTGACCGTGCACCAGATCAACGTGATCGGTGGCCAGCGCCAGCGCACCCAGCTGTACCGCGTGCGCCTGAACCCGGTGTCTGATCTCGACCTGATCAACGAATCGTTCGGCGTGCTGCAGCTCACCGGGCGCGTGCTGTTCGATCCGGATCAGGCCGCCCGTGGCGAGCTGGGCGGGTTTGGCGAGGTGCGCCAGTTCCGCGAGGCGCCGTAAGCCGTGGCACGGAAGGTGACCCCTGCCGCCAGCTCCACCACCGCCGCCGGGGCTGACCCGGCGGCGAAGGAGCTGGCGGTGATGCAGCCCGACATCACCCTGCAGCTGGGTGATGAGTCGGTGGTGGTGCGCGAGTACAGCTTCTGGGATGGCTTGGACGTGGTGTATTCCGACGGCCGCGCCTTTCTGGATGACGTGGTGGCCGGACTGGCAGCGGGCAACGCAGATGCGTGGGAACAGGTGCGCGGGCTTGTAGGTCGCCACCGCGGCTACCTGGTGCGGGCGATCGCTCGTGCTGTGGATCGTGACCCGGAATGGGTGCAGGGGCTCGCCGCCCGCAACGCTGATGCGCTGTTCTCCATCTGGTGGGCAGTGAACGGCCATTTTTTTCTGCACGAGGCGACGGTCGTGATCCGGGGCCGGCTGGTAGCGAAGGAGTCGGCTGGGCCGAAGTCTTCGCCACCCTCGCCGGCGCCGGATTCGGCGCCCCCGACCGCCTCGGGTACCGATACACCGGGCGCCAGCTGACCCTGTACTACCGCCAGGTGCAACGGCTGCGGAGCCACCGCCAGGCGGACCTGATTGAAGGCGTGTTGTTCGGCCAGCCCCAGGACAGCAAGACCCTGAAATCAACCCAGCAACACATCAAGACCTTGAGGAAAGCCTGACCCATGACTGCCGGCGGCCGCGACTTCACCATCGACATGCGCATGCGGGCGGACTTCGCCCAGGCGCAGGCCGCGATTCGCGATGCCGGCAAGGGCATCGAGGAAGTGGCCGATGCCGCGGAGCGCGCCAGCGAGCGGATGGGCAGTGGCGGCACAGACGCCAGCGTGCAGGCCCAGGAAGCATACGTGCGCGCCAGCCGGATGACGCAAGAGGCGATCGCCGCCGAGATCGGCATGATCGGCCAGCTGCAGGAACGCCTGGAGCGCGGTGCCGGCAGCTGGGAGGAACTGGCCGACACTGAGGCCATGCTGGACCAGGCCATGTCCCGCGGCTTGGTGACCGCGGAGGAATACGATGAGGCCCTGGGCAAACTCGACAAGGCCCACGGCCAGTTGCAGCGCTCCAGCGAGAGGCAGCAGCGGACGCTGGATGGAACGGTGGGCCGGTACGACAAGGCGGGAGCTCAGCTGCAGCGCCTGGCCCGTGACGAAGCTGCCCTGAAGGCCGCAGTCGATTCCGGCCGGATCTCCCGCGAGCAGTACAACGCGGCCATGGCCGGAATCGCTACGCGCCGGGCTGCCATCCAGAACCTTAACCAGCAATCCACGGCGATGCGGAACATGGGCTTGCACACGGTGCAGACCCAACAGTCCATTGCCGCCATGATGCGCTCGCTGGCGATGGGATCGTGGCGCAGCGCCTCCAGCTCGGTGGTTTCTCTGGGCGCCCGCGCCGGCGCCATGGGCGCAGCGTTTACCGCCGCGGGTCTCGCTG
Organism: Candidatus Luteimonas excrementigallinarum; assembly: GCA_019115725.1. GTDB lineage: Bacteria > Pseudomonadota > Gammaproteobacteria > Xanthomonadales > Xanthomonadaceae > Luteimonas > Luteimonas excrementigallinarum. The sequence goes on along the minus strand of DXCY01000296.1, from coordinate 4,147 downwards.
TTGGCGGTCTGGGCGTTGCGCTCGGCGCCTACGGCTGGGCCATGCTCCGCAGCTACCAGCAGATGCGCGCTCTGGAGGGGGCGATACTGGCCACCGGCAACGCTGCTGGTCTGACCAGTGGTGCCATGCAGCAGATGGCTGCCGACGTGGGCAGCGCCAGCGGTGCATACGACGCAGCTCGGGAAGCCACCCAGCTGCTCGCCGCCAGCGGCAAGGGCACCCACGAAACCATGCGCGACATGGTGAGCGCCACCACCAACCTCGCCATGCTGACCGGACGAAGCATCCAGCAGGTGGCCAATGAGGTGCAGGGCGTTGTTGAAAACCCGTTGGAAGCCATTGCCAAACTCAACGAGCAGTATCGCTTTCTCACCACGGCCACCTATGACCAGGTGGCGTCGCTGGTGGCTCAAGGCCGGGAGACCGATGCCACCCGCTTGGCGCTCGAAGCGCTGGCCCGTACCTCCGAAGACAGAGTGCAGAAGATGCAGCAGTCCGCAGGCACGCTGGAGCGGGCCTGGGCTGCGGTTAAGCGGGAAGTCAACGAGGTAAAGCAGGGCCTGCTGGAGATCGGCCGCCGGGATATCGACGCGCAGATCAACCGGCTGACAAAACAGTTTGCCCGGGAGAATCACTACGCGGAGCGCGGAGCCACGGCCGGTATCCGTCAGGCAGCGCAGGCCCGGGCGGACGGCCTGTATGCACAGATCATGGCGCTGAAGGATGCGCGGATTGATCTGGAGCGTGAGGTCGCCGGACAGGGGCAGGATGCCCAGCAGCAGGCTGCCGCCGTCGCCGCGCAGGCGGCGATCGACAAGCGCATTGAGGGCATGGATAAGGAGGCCGCCAAACAGCGCGAGATCAACGATCTGTACAAGGAATTCCGCTCCTTGGCAGAGCAGGCCGCTCGGGAGGGGCGCGACGATCCGCGGCTGGATAACGTGGTGTTCAACGCTGACGGGACCGCCAGCGGCGGCCTGGTGGATAAGCTGCGCAAGCAGATCGAGGACCGATACAAAGAGCGCGGCGCTCGCCGGAGTAGCACCAGCGATGCCAAGCGCGCGGAGGAAGCCGCGCAGCGTGAGGTGGAGAACCTCGCTCGCCAGATCGGAATGCTGGACCAGGTGGCGGATGGCCAGACCAAGGTGACCAACGCCGCGCGGGTCCGCTACGAAACGGAAGAGGGCGCATGGAAGAGCGTAAGCGAGGCCACCAAGCAGACGCTGATTGATTACGCGCAGCTGCTGGACCACGAGGAAATGCGCCGTGATGTAACCCGCCAGTACGTGGATGCCCAGCTCGAGCTCGCCCGCCTGCAGGGCCGGGGCGAGGAAGCCGAGTTCGCCCGCACCCGGGTGGAGCTGGAGCGCCTGGAGCAGCAGCTGCTCAACCTGGGCCGCACTGCCGAGGCGGCGGATGTGGCCAAGCTGCTGAATCTGAAGCAGGCCACGGTGGACCTGGACCGGGTAAACCGCCAGTACCAGCAGGTGATGCAGCAGATCCAGGCGCAGCAGCAGGGCATCCAGACCCGCCTGCAGGCTGGGCTGATTACCGAGGCACAGGCGCAGCGCGAGATCGTGGAGCTCTACCGCGCCAAGCTGGTGGTGCTGGATGAGCTGGTGCCGCAGATGGAAGCCATGGCCATTGCCACCGGGAATCCGGAAGCACTGGCCAATGTGCAGCGCATCAAGGCCGAGCTTGAGCAGATGCGGAACACCACGAGCCTGCTCGCCACCACTGTTGCCAACACTTTCGAGGGCAGCCTAGCCAGCGCCCTGGACTCGTTGGCCAGCGGCACCACGCGGCTAGGCGAGGCCGGTCGGCAGTTCCTTCTGAACATGGCGCAGGGTATGGCTCGGTTCGCTGCCGAGCAATTGGCTGCGATCGCGCGGGCCAAGTTGATGCAGGCGCTTAACCGGGATTCCGGCACCAACAACATCCAGGAGGGCGCCGCTGAGTTGGGGACAGCGGCCATCGCCACCGGCCTTGCGGGCGGCGTAGTGAAGAACGCAGCACAGGAGCTTCAGCGGGCCGCCAGCACCATGCTGATGGCCAGCTTGATGAGTCGGTCCATGGGTTTTGCTGACGGTGGCTTCACCGGCTACGGCGGCAAGTACGTGCCCGCCGGCACCGTGCATCGCGGTGAGTACGTGATGCCGCAGGAAACCGTGCGGCGCTACGGCTTGGGCCTGATGCGCGCCATCCACGCCGGGACCTTCCCCGCAGCCGCTGCCCGCGCCCCGGTCAACCGCAACGCTGCTCCGCAATACAGCTTCGCCGGCGGTGGTTACGCGCGCGATGCCGTGCCGGCCAGCCCCAACCGGCTGAACCAGTATTTCTATATCGACCGCGATCAGATGCTGCGCGACATGGCCAACACGCCGGAGTTCGAGCGGCAGGTTGTAGAGATCGCTGCCCAGAACGGGCAGGCAATCCGGGCGGAGTGGTAGCGGTGGCGTTTGATGCGCAGGGCCCGCACGTGTGGCCCATCGCCCCGGACTGGTCGGACGGCATGCGCGAGCAGCTGACCTGGTCGACCGAGATCCTGACCGCATCGGCCACCGCCGTCACCACCCACCGCAGTCTGTGGGAAGGGCCGCGCCGACGGCTCACCTTCGATTTGTTCGACGCGGACCGCGAGTTCCGCCTGGCGCAGATGCTGCTGGGCGGCTGGGGCGGGGCGTGGTTGCTGCCGATCTGGCCGGACCAGCAGTGGCTGGCCACCACCGTCTGGCCGGAATCCACCAGCGTGGCCTGCCGCACGGCCGGTTTCGACTTTGTGGAGGGCGGGCAGGTGCTGCTGTACCGCGATGCGCAGCGCTGGGAAGTGGCCGAGGTGGCGCAGATCCTGCCCGCCGGCCTGGAGCTGGCCGCGCCGGTGCTGGGCAGCTATGGCCGCGGCGGCCGGCTGTTCCCGCTGCGCAGGGCGTATGCCGAGCAGGGCGCCCGTAGCCGGTTCACCAACGCCCGCACGGCCCGGGTGAGCCTGGCCTTCGACCTGGCCGAGCCGAGTAACTGGCCGGCGCTGGATACCCTGCCGATGTACCGCGACCACCCGGTGATCGATACCCGCCCGAACGAAGACGACGAAGCCAGCGCCACCGTGGCCCGCCAGGTGGAGGCCGTGGATTACGGCGCGGGCCTGCCGTTTGTGCATGATCTGGCCGGCGTGTCGCTGCGCCAGCAGAGCCACCACTGGCTGCTGCACGGCCGGGCGGATCACGCGCGTTTCCGCTCGCTGCTGTACCTGCTGGATGGATCCCGCGTGCCGGTGTGGGTGCCCAGCTGGGCAAGCGATCTGGCCGCCGCCGCCCCCATCGTGGGCAACAGCACTACGCTGACAGTGCAGTACGCCGGATACACACAGTTCGGGATGGGGCAGCCCAATCGGCGCGATCTGTCGATCGAGCTGGTGGATGGCACCGTGCACCGCCGCCGGGTGACCGGCTCCGCCCACCTGGGTGATGTGGAGGTGCTGACGCTGGATGCCGCGCTGGCCAGCAGCACGATCGGGCCTGGGCGGATCCGCGATATCAGCTTCCTGTCGCTGTGCACGCTGGCCAGCGACACGGTGCAGATCGATCACATCAACGATCAGGACGGCCTGGCCAAGGCCAGCACGGCGTGGCAGGGGGTGGTGCCGGATGCCTGACCTCCTGCGCTTCGGTGCGCGCCCGCTGCACCTTTTCATCTTCCGCCGGCAGCACGTGACTGTGCGCTTCGCCAGCACAGGGCCGGGTCGCGATTTCGTGTCCGGCGGGCATACGTACCTCGGCGCCCAGATCGAACGCGACGCGATCAAGCAGACCGCCGAACGCGCCAAGGACCGCCTCAAGATCCGCATGGCCCACCTGCTGGACCCGGCCGCGCCGGAGTACCCGATCACCCAGGCGCTGGGCGGGTGGTGGCGGCCGTACATCCCGAGCGATCCGATCCACGTGACCTGCTTGGCCACTGAGCACGGCGCCGTCACCCCGCCGCGGGTGGAGTGGAGCGGCTGGGCCATCCAGCCGGCATACACCGATACCGAGCTGGAGCTCACCTGCGATCCCAACTCGCCGCACGGCGATGCCGTTAACCAGGGCGCGAAGTGGCAGCGGGCGTGCTTCAAGACGGTGTATTCGACCGGCCCGCGCGGCTGCAATCT
>DXCY01000295.1 GCA_019115725.1 Candidatus Luteimonas excrementigallinarum | reverse complement strand
CCGGCTGTACTCAGTCCGCGGCTTCGACCGCGTCAGCCTGCAGGCCCTTCTGGCCTTCGACCACCACGAAGCTCACCCTCTGGCCTTCCTTGAGGGATTTGAATCCCGGCATCTGGATCGCCCGGAAGTGGACGAATACATCCTCGCCGCTCTCGCGGCTGATGAAGCCAAATCCCTTGGCATCGTTGAACCACTTCACCGTACCCGTTTCACGTACTGACATGCGCACACTCTCCCCGAGCTTGCCTTTGGATTCTGCCGGGAACCCGGCGGGCAAAAAATTACCCCGGCCCATATGAAAATGCAATCGCAATGGATCTGACCCTGCTCTGGTACCTGGTTGCGGTCCTGCTGGCGCTGATCGGGCTGGCCGGCACCGTGCTGCCGGCACTGCCTGGCGTACCGCTGGTGTTCGCCGGCATGCTGCTGGCCGCCTGGGCGGACGGGTTCGAACGGGTCGGGCTCGCCACCCTTGCCGTACTGGGCGTGCTCACCGTGGTGTCGCTGGTAGTGGACCTGTGGGCCAGCGCCATCGGCGCGCGCCGGGTCGGCGCCAGCGGGCTGGCCCTTGCGGGGGCTGTGATCGGTACCGTCGTCGGGCTCTTCTTCGGCCTTGTCGGCGTCTTCCTGGGTCCGTTTGCCGGGGCGGTCATTGGTGAACTGGCCCACCTGCGCCGTGTGGACCGGCGCGGCCTCGGCCAGGCGGCGCGGGTCGGCGTGGGCACCTGGGTGGGCATCGTGATCGCGGTGGGGCTGAAGCTGACCCTGTCCTTTGCGATGATCGGCATCTTCGCGCTGGTCTGGCTGCTGGGCTAGCACGGCTCCCATGGATCAGGACCCCACCAGGACCCCTTTGATGAAAACCACCTCCCGCCCCACCCTCGCCGTCAGCCTGTGCCTTGGCCTTGCCGCAGCCGGTGCCCACGCACAGGAAGCCCCCGCCAGCCTGGAAGCCTGCGCGGCGATCGGCACCGATTCCGCCCGCCTGGCCTGCTATGACGCGTACGCCAACCGTCAGGCCCCCAGCGTGGCCGAAGCCGACGCAGCCGCGGAAGCAGCCGCCCGGCTGACAGAGGAAACCGCCGCCGTGGAGGAGTCCAACGCCACCCGCCGCGAACGCGCACGCCAGGCCATCGACAGCATGTTCGCCTACGACAGCAGCGATCCGCGGGCCGAGGCGATCGCCAACGTGGGTCAGGGCTCGCTGCTGGACACGCGCTGGGAGCTGGCCGCCGGTTCGAAGCTGGGGCTGTTCAACCTGCGCGCCTACAAGCCGGTGTACCTGCTGCCGGCGTTCTGGACCAGCAGCACCAACCCCACGCCGCAGTCGCCCAATCCGGACAACACGGTCACCGATCCGCAGGAGCTCGACAGCCTGGAGGCGAAGTTCCAGATCAGCTTCAAGACCAAGGCGCTGGAAAACATCTTCGGCAACAACGGCGACCTGTGGCTGGGCTATACCCAGAGCTCGCGCTGGCAGGTGTACAACGGCGACCAGTCGCGTCCGTTCCGCGAAACCAACTACGAGCCCGAGGCCCTGCTGGTGTTCCGCAACGGCTATGGCCTGCCCGGCGGCTGGCGCGGGCGGATGGCGGCGGTGGGCATCAACCACCAGTCCAATGGCCGCGGCGATCCGCTCTCGCGCAGCTGGAACCGGCTGATGTTCAACTTCGGCTTCGACCGCGAGGACTGGGCGCTGGTGGTCCGCCCGTGGGTGCGCATCTCGGACGGCAGCGACGATGACAACCCGGACATGGAGGATTACATGGGCCGCGGCGACCTCACCCTGACCCATGTGCGCGGCGGTCACCGCTACACGCTGATGGCGCGCCACTCGCTGCGCGGCGGTGATCGCTCGCACGGGGCGCTGCAGTTCGACTGGGGCTTCCCGATCCACCGCGCTTTCCGCGGTCACGTGCAGGTGTTCAACGGTTATGGCGAAAGCATGATCGACTACAACCACCGGGCCACGTACATCGGCCTGGGGATCTCGCTGCAGGACTGGTTCTGAAACGGGTCCCGCGCAAAAACGTTCTTCTCCCAATCGAGGGGAAGCGCCTGCTGATGAGCCGCCGGGGCTCCGGGCGGGGGGCCTTCAGGCTCCATGTCCCCCGGCGTCGGCCTGCGGCCGCCACCTCCTCCTTTACTTACGCCTGAAGGCCCCCCACCCGGCGCTTCGGAATTTGTGGCGGAGGAACGTTTGGTTCGCTGCGAACGCGGGGGGTACGTGTTCCGCCGGGCGTCGGGGGCGCAGCCCCGACCTACGGGAGCGGATGGCGAAGCGCATCCGGAGCCGAGCCCCGTCATGGCCGGGAGGCCTTTGCGCGTAAGTAAAGGAGGAGGCCGTAGCCGCAGGCGCAGACCGGGGGACATGGAGCGCAAGGCCTCCCGGCCGCGGCGGGGCCCATCAGGTTCCAGCGAGGTAAATCAAAGAAGCAGCTCCGGACCTGGAAATGACCCAAAAAAAGAACCCCGCACGGATGCGGGGTTCGGGTGACCTGGAACCGGACCGGTCAGGCGACCGGCGTCACCGCCGAGGCCTGGGCGCCCTTGGGCCCCTGGGTGACTTCATAGCTGACGCGCTGGCCTTCCTGCAGGCTGCGGAAACCGTCGGAAGAAATGGCGCTGTAATGGACGAACACGTCCGAGCTTCCATCCTCCGGAGCGATGAAGCCAAATCCCTTGGCGTCGTTGAACCACTTCACTGTGCCGTATTGCATGAACTTCCACCTCGTCTGGATTACGAATGCGCGCAGCGTAGGCCGCTGCCGCGCCAGCCGAGTATGCAAAGCAATGTTGACAACATCAACGCCTTTATTGCTTCAACAGCGCGCGCAGCACGTCCGGCAGGCGCGATGAGGCGGCCTCGACGTTATCCAGTACCTCCTGGAGCGTGATCTCTTCCACGGAACCACCGCAACCGGCAGCCCAGTTGGCGCTGATGGCGATGCTGGCGTACTCCAGCCCGAGCTCGCGCGCCAGCGCCGCCTCGGGCATGCCGGTCATGCCCACCAGGTGGCAGCCATCCCGGCGCATGCGTTCAATCTCGGCCTTTGTTTCCAGGCGCGGTCCCTGGGTAGCGCCGTAGCAGCCGCCATCCACCAGATCCACGCCGGCCTGGCGTGCGGCCTGCAGCACTTGTCGCCGCAGGTCGGGAGTGTAGGGGTCGCCGAAATCCACGTGCAACACCTTGGTGCCGGGCTCCTCGCACAGGGTGGAGATCCGGCCCCAGGTGTAGTCGATGATCTGGTCGGGGCAGGCCAGCACGCGCGGCCCGTAGGCCTCGCCGATGCCGCCCACGGTGTTGAGCGCCACCACCCGCCGCGCGCCCAGCGCATGCAGCGCGGCGAGGTTGGCCCGGTAGTTGATCCGGTGCGGCGGCACCGAATGCGCCTCGCCATGCCGGGCCAGGAAGGCGACCGGATGGCCATCGAGGCTGCCCAGGCGGATTGGTCCGGACGGCGCGCCATAGGGCGTGGAAGGCTGGACGGTACGCACATCCTCCAGGCCGGCCAGCCGGTACAGGCCGGTGCCACCGATCACCGCCAGCGCGGGCTCAGTCTCCGCCATCACCTTCAATCCACCAGGGCGTAGATGGCGGGCAGGTTGCGGCCCTGCTCGTGGTAGTCCATGCCGTAACCGAACACATAGCGGTCCGGCACTTCCACGCCGCAGTAATCCGCTTCCACGCCTTCGATGCGCCGGTCGTGGCGCTTTTCAGTCAGCACGGCGATACGCACATCGCGCGCATTCTGGTCTTCACACCAGCGCTGCACCGCCTGCAGGGTGTAGCCCTCGTCGAGGATGTCATCGACCAGCAGCACCCGGCGTCCGCGCATCGGCGTCTCCGGCCGGTGCAGCCATGCCAGGCCGGAACCGGAAGTGCGGCCGCGGTAGCGGGTGGCGTGCAGGTAATCGAACTCCACGTCCAGCCCGCGTCCGGCCAGGGCGAACGACAGCTTGGCGGCGAAATGCAGGCCGCCCTTCATCACCGTGACAAACAGCAGCGGAACGTCGTCGCTGCTGTAGTCGGCAACGATGGCATCGGCCATTTCGCCGATCACCTCGTCCAACGCCTGTTCGTCGTAGAGCAGCTCCGCGTTGCGCATCGCGTCCGCCAGCTTTCCAATGCTCATGCCACGCCCCTCCCCTGTGATGTCAGGCTGCCCTGCGCGTCGATATAGCGCGCATCGGCGATCAGGCCGTCCCAACCCAGGCCGCCGCGGCCGATCAGGCCGGCCAGCGCCATGGTGTTGAGGCTGCGGCCTTCCACCGCGGCCAGCGATTCGGGCACCAGATCCGGATGGCAGACCAGTACCACGTCGCAGCCGGCGTCCAGGTGCGCATCCACGCGCGCCTTGATCCCGCCGACGCCGTGCGCCGCAGCCATGCCGATGTCATCGGAAAACACCACCCCGCGAAAACCCATGCCGCCCGCGGTCGGGTCCGCACGCAGGATGTCCTGGATCCAGCGCCGCGAATATCCCGCCGGCTCCGGCGCCACCTGCGGATACACCACGTGGGCCAGCATCACCGCGTCCGCCCCGGCCTGGATGCCGGCGGCAAAGGGCACCAGGTCTTCGGCGCGGATCACCTCCAGCGGGCGATCATCGATGGCGTGGTCGAAGTGGGTGTCCTCGCGCACCGAGCCGTGGCCCGGAAAGTGCTTGAGCGTAGCGGCCATGCCGGCAGCGTGCATGCCATCGACATAGGCACGGGTCAGCTCGGCCACCACCTGCGGCTGCTCATCGAAGGCGCGGTTGCCGATGGCCAGGTTGCCCCGGCCCAGATCCACCACCGGCGCGAAGCTCAGGTCCACGCCGCTGGCAAGGATCTCGCTGGCCATCAGCCAGGCATGTTCGCGCGCGGCAGCGAATGCGCCCTGCGGATCAGCGGCATACTGCTGTCCAAACAGC
>DXCY01000294.1 GCA_019115725.1 Candidatus Luteimonas excrementigallinarum | reverse complement strand
TCCGGACCCAGCTTGGTGTCACGGGCAACCGCGGTCAGCTCTTCGATGTGGATGGTGGTGTAGCGGTCCTCGGTGACGACCCTCTCGGAGAGCAGGATCGAGTCCTCGAAGTTGTAGCCGTTCCACGGCATGAACGCCACCAGCATGTTCTGGCCCAGGGCCAGCTCGCCGATGTCGGTCGACGGACCGTCGGCCAGCACGTCGCCACGCGCCACCACGTCACCCACGTTCACCAGCGGACGCTGGTTGATGCAGGTGTTCTGGTTGGAACGGGTGTACTTGATCAGGCTGTAGATATCGACGCCGGCATCGGTCTCGCCGGCGATCTCGTCCTCGTTCGCCTTGACCACGATGCGGCCGGCGTCCACCTGCTCGACCACGCCGCCGCGACGGGCGTTCACGGTCACGCCGGAGTCGCGGGCCACGGCACGTTCGATACCGGTACCCACCAGCGGCTTCTCGGCACGCAGGGTCGGCACGGCCTGGCGCTGCATGTTGGCGCCCATCAGTGCACGGTTGGCGTCGTCATGCTCCAGGAACGGCACCAGCGCCGCGGCGACCGACACGGTCTGCATCGGCGACACGTCCATGAAGTGCACTTCGCCCGGCGGCTTGAGCATGTTCTCGCCCTGGTAGCGCACGTCGACGAACTGCTCGGTGAGACGGTTGTCGTCATCCAGCGGCGCGTTGGCCTGGGCGATGACGTACTCGTTCTCTTCAATGGCCGACAGGTACTCGATCTCGTCGGTCACCGTGCCCTCCACCACCTTGCGGTACGGCGTCTCCAGGAAGCCGTAGCGGTTGGTGCGGGCGAACACGGCCAGCGAGTTGATCAGGCCGATGTTCGGGCCTTCCGGCGTCTCAATGGTGCACACGCGACCGTAATGGGTCGGGTGCACGTCGCGCACCTCGAAGCCGGCACGTTCGCGGGTCAGGCCGCCCGGGCCAAGCGCCGACACGCGGCGCTTGTGGGTGACTTCCGACAGCGGGTTGTTCTGGTCCATGAACTGCGACAGCTGCGAGGAGCCGAAGAACTCCTTCACCGCCGCAGCCACCGGCTTGGCGTTGATCAGCTCCTGCGGGGTCAGGCCATCGGCCTCGGCCATGGTCAGACGCTCGCGCACCGCGCGCTCAACGCGCACCAGGCCCACGCGGAAGGTGTTCTCGGCCATCTCGCCCACCGAACGCACGCGGCGGTTGCCGAGGTGGTCGATGTCGTCAACGATGCCGCGACCGTTGCGGATCTCGGTCAGCACCTTGATCACGTCCAGGATGTCCGAGGACTCGCCGCACTCTTCGCGCAGCTTGACCGAATCGGCGTCCTTGCGCTCGGCAAAGTAGCGCTCGTCGTACAGCACCGGCGCGCCCTCGGTCTCCTTGCGCCCCAGGCGGCGGTTGAACTTCATCCGGCCCACGGCCGACAGGTCGTAGCGCTCGAAGGTGAAGAACAGGTTGTGGAACAGATTCTGGGCCGCTTCCTTGGTCGGCGGCTCGCCCGGGCGCATCATGCGGTAGATCTCGACCAGCGCCTCGAGCTGGGTCTTGGTCGGGTCGATGCGCAGGGTGTTGGAGATGTACGGGCCACGATCCAGGTCGTTGGTCCAGATGGTGCCCACGGTGTCCACACCGGCCTTGCGGAACGCAACCAGGTGTTCCTCGATGAGCTCATCATTGGCGGCGGCCAGCAGCTCGCCGGTCTCGGCGTCGACCACGTCGTGCGAGAGCACGCGGCCCAGCAGGTAGTCGTCCGGCACGGCCAGCGCCTCGATGCCGGACTGCTCCAGCTGGCGGATGTGGCGCGCGGTGATGCGGCGGCCGGCTTCCACGATCACGGTGTCGCCGTCGGCCAGGTCGAAATCCAGGGTCTCGCCGCGCAGGCGCTCGGGCACCAGCTCGACCTGCACGCCTTCCTTTGGATCGATATGGAAGGTGTTGATCTCGAAGAACTCGTTGAGCATTTCTTCGCTGGAATAGCCCAGCGCCCGCAGCAGGATCGTCACCGGCAGCTTGCGGCGGCGGTCGATACGGGTGAACAGCGCGTCCTTGGGGTCGAACTCGAAGTCGAGCCACGAACCGCGGTAGGGAATGATGCGGGCGCTGTAAAGCAGCTTGCCCGAGCTGTGGGTCTTGCCCCGGTCGTGGTCGAAGAACACGCCCGGCGAGCGGTGCAGCTGGGAGACGATGACGCGCTCGGTGCCGTTGACGATGAAGGTGCCGTTGTCGGTCATGAGCGGGATCTCGCCCATGTAGACCTCCTGCTCCTTCACGTACTTGATGGCCTTGGACGACGACTCGCGGTCGTAGATCACCAGACGCACGGTCACGCGCAGCGGTGCGCCGTAGCTCATGCCGCGCTGGCGGCACTCACGCTCGTCGAACACCGGCTCGCCCAGCTTGTAGCTGACGTATTCCAGCGCCGCGTAGCCGTTGTAGCTGACGATCGGGAACACCGACTTCAGCGCCGCGTGCAGGCCGCGATCGGAACGCTTGGCGGGAGAGAGGTCGGCCTGCAGGAATTCGCGGTAGGAATCCACCTGGATGGCGAGCAGATACGGCACCTCCAGGATGGTCTTCTGCTTGCCGAAGTCCTTGCGGATGCGCTTTTTCTCGGTGAACGAGTAGCTTGATTGCTGCGGGGATGTCGTCATGGGGAATGACCGCCTCTTGGATCTGTGAACCGCGCGTCCGCGGCTCTGGGGGGATCGGTGTCCGACCGGGAAAATCGCCAGTGGGAAGTCGCTGGTATTGCCGGCACCAGCACGCCTTCTCCCGCTACTTCCAACTGGGGACTTGATGTCAGTTGTCAGGTACTACAGTGTTGTGTTGCCACAACGGCCAAAGGCCGGGGGCTTTCGCCCCCAGCCTCGGCTGGTCGCCTGTTGAAACGGGCGACGCAAGGACCGCTTACTTCAGCTCGGCAGTAGCGCCGGCGGCCTCGAGGTCCTTCTTGAGCTTCTCGGCTTCGTCCTTGGCCACGCCTTCCTTCACTTCCTTCGGCGCGCTTTCGACCAGGTCCTTGGCTTCCTTCAGGCCCAGGCCGGTGATGGCACGGACGACCTTGATGACCTCGACCTTCTTCTCACCCACGGCCTTCAGGACCACGGTGAACTCGGTCTGCTCTTCGGCAGCGGCGGCGTCGCCACCACCGGCCGGGCCAGCGGCCACGGCCACCGGGGCAGCGGCGGACACGCCGAACTTCTCTTCCATCGCCTTGACCAGCTCCATGACCTCGACAAGGGTCTTGCTGCTGATCGCTTCGATGATTTCTTCGTTGGAAAGGGACATCGTAATTACCTCGAATTGACTGTATTGGATAACGACTGCTTAACGGGTTCGTACCGAACTGATCGCTCAGGCTGCCTTCGTCTGGCCGACCGCGTTGGTCACGCGGGCAACCTGGGAGGCGGGCTCGGCCAGCACGCGCACCAGCATGGTGGCAGGCTGGACCATGACGCTGAGCAGCATCGACAGCGCTTCGTCGCGGGTCGGCAGAGACGCCAGGACATCCACATGGGTGCCCGGGTACATCTGTCCGCCCAGCGATACCAGGCGCGGCTTCAGCTTGTCGTTCGCCTTGGCGAACTCCTTGATCAGGCGTCCGGCGGCACCCGGGTCTTCCTGCGAGAAGGCGTACAGCAGCGGACCGGTCAGCTCGTCCTTGATGACGGCGTAATCGGTGTCTTCCACTGCCCGCGAGACCAGCGTGTTCTTGGCTACTTTCAAGTACACGCCGCCCTGCCGGGCCTTCTTGCGCAGGTCGGTCAATTGATCGACCGTCAAACCCGCGTACTCGGCGGCGACCAGCGAGTGTGCCGTGCCGGCCACCTCCGCCAGTTCGGCAACGACCTGCTTCTTCTGTTCCAGATTCAGAGCCATTGCACTCTCCGTTTCATTCAACTCCGCTTGCGGCTCCTGCCGCTTGCGGGCCAGGTTCAGCACTGGTCCTTCAGTGCCGGGAAGGTCAGGTGACCTTCCGGTTGGCGGCCGTTTCCAGAAAGTCTGGAGGGTCGGCGACCATCTACGCAGGCCCTTTCCCGCTCACGCGGTCCGGGATTAAGCGGTCTGCAGGAACAGCGGCGGCGATTCCCTGCCAATTCGAGCTTCCGTGCCCGTCGCCGCTGCATTACAGACCGCGCCTGCGGTCTTTGACGACGCCGCGCCGGGCTGGATTACGCCCGTTGCGATGCCCTCAAAATTTGCTTATTTGATCGTCAGCGAGCCCTGGTCCACGGCAACGCCGGGGCCCATGGTCGAGCTGATGGAAATCTTCTGCAGGTAGGTACCCTTGGCGGTCGCCGGCTTGGCGCGAACCAGGTCGGACAGCAGCGCGGTCAGGTTTTCCGTCAGCTGGCCGTCTTCGAAGCTGGCCTTGCCGATGGTGCAGTGGATGATGCCGGCCTTGTCGGTGCGGTAGCGCACCTGGCCGCCCTTGGCGTTCTTGACCGCTTCGCCCGGGTTCGGGGACACGGTGCCGACCTTCGGGTTCGGCATCAGGCCACGCGGCCCGAGCAGGGTGCCCAGCCGGCCCACCACGCGCATGGCGTCGGGGGTGGCGATGACCACGTCATAGCTCAGGTCGCCGCCCTGCATCTGCTCGGCCAGGTCTTCCATGCCGACCGCGTCGGCACCGGCTGCCCGGGCTTCCTCGGCCTTGGCACCATCCGGCGCAAACACCGCCACGCGCACGCTCTTGCCGGTGCCCTGCGGCAGCACGGTCGAGCCGCGGACCTGCTGGTCCGACTTGCGCGCGTCAACGCCCAGACGCACGGCCACGTCCACCGCTTCGGCGAACTTGGCGTTGGCGTGACCCTTGACGATCTTCAGGGCTTCTTCGATCGAGTACGCCTTGCCCGGCTGCACTGCAGCGCGGATGGCCTTCTGTCGCTTGGTCTGCTTGCTCATGATCAGCCCTCCACCGCCAGGCCCATCGAACGGGCCGAGCCCTCGATGGTGCGAACCGCCGCGTCCAGGTCGGCCGCGGTCAGGTCGGGTTCCTTCGCCTTGGCGATCTCTTCCAGCTGGGCGCGGGTCACCTTGCCGACTTTCTCGGTATTGGGACGCGCCGAACCGCCCTGCACACCAGCGGCCTTCTTCAGCAGCACGGCTGCCGGCGGGGTCTTGGTAATGAAGGTAAAGGTACGGTCGGAGTACGCGGTGATCACGGTCGGAATCGGCAGACCCGGTTCCATCTTCTGCGTGGCGGCGTTGAACGCCTTGCAGAATTCCATGATGTTCAGGCCGCGCTGGCCCAGGGCCGGACCGACCGGCGGGCTGGGGTTGGCCTGTCCGGCCTTGACCTGCAGCTTGATGTAGCCGACTACTTTCTTTGCCATTGTCTGTTAACTCCTCGGGTCCGAACGCCTGCACGCCCATCGGGCTGCGGGGCTCCCCGCTGGTTGCAATAAAGGGGCGGAAGATCCGCCCCGGTGACTCAGGCCTTCTCGACCTGGCCGAACTCGAGTTCGACCGGCGTGGAACGCCCGAAAATCAGTACCGCCACGCGCAGACGGCTCTTTTCATAATTGACCTCTTCGACCACGCCGTTGAAGTCGTTGAACGGTCCGTCGATGACGCGCACCATCTGGCCGGCCTCGAACAGCACCTTCGGACGCGGCTTTTCCACGCCCTCGGCCACGCGGTTGAGGATGGCATCGGCTTCGTGGTCGGCGATCGGCAGCGGACGGTCCGCGGTGCCACCGATGAAACCCAGGACCCGCGGGGTTTCCTTCACCAGATGCCAGCTGTCGCTGTCAATGCGCGGAATACCGTCGTCGTTGCGGGTGGAGATCTGGACCAGCACGTAACCGGGGAAGAACTTGCGTTCGGAGCGGCGCTTCTGGCCGGAGCGCATTTCCACCACTTCCTCGGTCGGCACCAGCACTTCGCCGAAGCGGTCCTGCATGTCCGCCCGCGCGATCCGGTCGCGCAGCGCCTGGGCCACCGACTTCTCGAAGCCGGAATAGGCATGCACGACGTACCAGCGCATGTTGCTGTTGCCTTGGGTTTCCATCGGGTTGGTCTTCTCCATCATCAGCCCAGGAACAGGCGCAAGAGCCACTTGATCACCGAGTCATAGAGCGCGAGGATGATCGCGATGACGAACACGGCGATAACCACGACCCAGGTCATGCGCACGGCTTCCTGACGGGTCGGCCACACCACCTTGCGCAGCTCGAAACGGGTTTCCGACAGGAATTCGCGCGTTTGCGCGCCCTTGCGCGTGATCATGAAAACGGCGGCTGCCGCCACCACGCCGACGGCCACGGCCAGCGCCCGCAGCGGACCCGGCCACTGCCCGTCGAACCAGTAGAACGCGAACACCCCAGCAAACACCAGCAATACCGCCACGGCGTATTTGACGATATCTGCCGACGACGCGGACTTGGATTGCTCGACTCTGCTGTTCATCTGGTATCGCTGAGGCCCGCAGGCATGGAACATGGCACGCCAGGAGGGACTCGAACCCCCAACCTGCGGTTTTGGAGACCGCTGCTCTGCCAATTGAGCTACTGGCGTATCGAATTGTCGCCGGATTTTGAAACGGCAACGGCGGCTCACGCCGCCTTGCCAGATTCCGGCTTGTTGGCTGGCCCGCGCCGGAGCACGGGCCAGGCCGTATTACTTGCTGATCTTGGCAACCACGCCGGCGCCGACGGTGCGGCCACCTTCGCGGATCGCGAAGCGCAGGCCTTCGTCCATCGCCACCGGGTTGATCAGCTCAACGTCCATCTTCACGTTGTCGCCGGGCATCACCATCTCCACGCCTTCCGGCAGGGTCACGGCACCGGTGATGTCGGTGGTACGGAAGTAGAACTGCGGACGGTAGCCCTTGAAGAACGGGGTGTGACGGCCGCCCTCGTCCTTCGACAGCACGTA
>DXCY01000293.1 GCA_019115725.1 Candidatus Luteimonas excrementigallinarum | reverse complement strand
GCAGTGAACACATCAACCGTGGACCTGGGGGCGCTCGGCTTCGACAGCGGCGCCCACCTGCTGGTCAAGCACGCGCTCAGCGGCGTTGAAGTGGGCGGGTCCGTGACCGTGCGCGGCACCGCGCCCGGCTGGCAGGCCCAGCTGTCGGCCTGGTGCCGCAGCCAGGGCCACGCCATGGAGGCCGAAGCCGGCCGCGACGACGCCGTGCGCGTGCGCCGCGGCTCGGCCCAGGCCGGCCGCTGGCGCGATGCCCTGCCTACCGGCCATGCCGATCCCAAGCAGGAAGGCGCGATCGCGGCCTCGGCGCACCCGCGCTGGGGCCTGGCGGCGCGCGGCGCGGCGGTGGAGGCCGGCGCGCCGGAGTTCCACTTCCGCCTGTCCGAGCGCGACGAGCTGTGGAACGAATCGGCCGGCAGCCTGTATCGCCAGGCCGTGGCCGCGCAGTGGGATCCGGAAGAGATCGACTGGGACAACGCGCCGGTACTGCCGGATGAGATCGAGGACGCGGTGGTCCAGGTCATGACCTTCATGGTCGAGAACGAGAACGCGGCGCTGGTGATCCCGGCCCGTTTCCTCGGCCAGCTGCACCCGCACTACCGCGAGCTGCAGGCGGCGCTGGCGATCCAGATCGCCGACGAGGCCCGGCACATCGACGTGTTCACCCGCCGTATCCGCCGTCACGGCCGCGAGCCGGCGCTTTCAACGGCGGGCGGGCAGGAGTCACTGAAGAGCCTGCTGGATGAGACCGATTATTCGATCGCCAGCTTCCTGCTCTCGGTGCTGGGCGAAGGCACTTTTGTCTCGCTGCTGAAGTTCATCCAGGCCGAGGCGCCGGATCCGCTGACCCGCCAGATCGCCCGCTACGCGGCAATCGACGAGGCCCGGCACGTGGCACTCGGCATGTCGCACCTGCTGTACCGGCTCGGGCGCGAGCCCGACTTCCGCAACCGCCTGGCGCGCGCGATCGAAGACCGGCACGAGGCGCTGCGCCATACGGGCGGGCTGAACGAGGAAGTGTTCGATTCGCTGGTGGTGATGGCGGCCGGCGCGATCACGCCCGAGGCGATCGCCGAGGGTTCGCGCAAGGTCCAGGCACTGATCAAGGATATGGCCGACAGCCGCTACGTAAAGCTGGTGCGGCTGGGTTTTGAACCGGACCGCGCACGCCACCTTTCCAGCCTGCATACCCGCAATTTCATGTAGTCGACGCCTCGGGGCTCCGGACTTGCGGAAACGTCGGGGGCGTAGCCCCGACCTACAGCAACACATGGGTCGTTCGGGGGTGTGGCATCCCGCGGCCCGGGTCGTTCGGGGTTGTGGCATCCCGCGGGGCCTGTAGGTCGGGGCTACGCCCCCGACGCGCGGGGTTGCCGTCAGGCGACTTCGACGCGGGGCTCGCCGGTGCGGGTTTCGCCGATGATGGCGGCGTCGCCGAAGCCTTCGTTCTGGAAGATTTCCAGCACTTCGCCCAGAGCCTGCGGGGCGCAGGACACCAGCAGGCCGCCGGAGGTCTGCGGGTCGGTGAGCAGGTCGCGCTTCACCTGGTCGATCCCGGCGCCCAGCTCCACGCCCTCGCCATACGAGGCCCAGTTGCGGCCCGAGGCGCCGGTGACCACGCCGTCGGCGGCCAGCTGCTCCACGCCCGGCAGCCACGGCAGGTCGTCGTAGCGCAGGCGCACGGTCAGGCCCGCGCCGCGGGCCAGTTCCAGCGCGTGGCCGAGCAGGCCGAAGCCGGTGACGTCGGTCATCGCATGCACGTCCGGCAGCGCGGCCAGCGCCACGCCCGGACGGTTGAGGCGGGTGGTGGCGGCGATCATGGCCGCGTAGCCCTCGTCCCCCAGCACGCCGCGCTTGAACGCGGCCGACATCACGCCCACGCCCAGCGGCTTGCCCAGCACCAGCAGGTCGCCGGGGCGGGCGTCGGCGTTGCGGCGGATGCGGTCGGGGTGGGCGATGCCCATCGCCGCCAGGCCGTAGATCGGTTCGACCGAATCAATGCTGTGCCCGCCCGCGACCGGAATGCCGGCCTCGGCGCACACGTCCTCGCCGCCACGCAGGATCGCGGCGATGTCCTCGTGTGGCAGCACGTTGATCGGCATGCCGACGATGGCCAGCGCCATGATCGGATTGCCGCCCATGGCATACACGTCCGACAGCGCGTTGGTGGCGGCGATGCGGCCGAAGTCGTAGGGATCGTCGACGATCGGCATGAAGAAATCGGTGGTGGCGATCAGCGCCTGCTCGTCATTGAGGCGGTAGACCGCGGCGTCGTCGGCGGTGTCGTTGCCGATCATCAGGTCCGGCCACACCGGCGCTGGCGCCGCGCGCTTCAACAGGTCCGAAAGTACGCCCGGCGCGATCTTGCAGCCGCAGCCGCCTCCGTGCGAGAGCGAGGTCAGGCGGGGGTGTTCTGGATTGGCGGTGTCGGTCATGGCGCTGTATTTGAGAAGACGGATGCCCCCAAGTATCGCAGGCACGCGGACGGCCCGCGCATCAGGGCGGGCGGCGTTGGGCGTGCGGAAGATGGCGGAAGGCAACAGGAGTCGAACCTGCCTGGGAGCGGCTGACGCCCCCAACCGGGTTTGAAGCCCGGCCGCGCCACCGGGCGCGCTTGCCTTCCAACAGGGCCACAAGTTACCACGCCGGGCGCGTGGGAGGCCGCCGGTCAGCCGGCGCGCAGGTCCTGCAGCCAGGCGCTGTCGGGGCGCAGCAGGTGGGTGTCGCGCACGCGGCGGGTCAGGCCGGTGCGATCGAAGAATTCCAGGATCTGGATCGCGCGCTTGCGGCCCAGGCCGGTGGCATCGCGGTAATCGGCCGCTTCCACGCCCTTGCCGTCGGCGCCCAGCTGGACCACCAGTTCGGCCAGCTCGCGGGTGCGATCGCGGTGGTAGAACAGGTCGCGCACCACCTGGAAGGCATCGCCGCGCAGGGCCAGGGTGCGCAGCAGGCGGCGTACGCGCTCCTCGGGCTCGGCCTCGATCCTGGCCAGGTCGCGCACCCACGGCGGGTTGTAGGCGCCGGCGTGCAGATGGGACAGCAGGCGCGTGGCCAGCCCGGTTTCCTCCTCGTCCAGGGTCACGCTGTGGCCGGGCAGGTGCAGCCACGGACCGTTGCGGCGCAGGCGGCCGGATTCGGCCAGCTCGTCCAGCAGTGCGTGCCACAGCGCCGCCGGGGCGGTGGGCAGGGCGATCCGGCGCAGGCGCGCGGCCTCGGGGCCGGGCTCGTCGGGCGCGTCGCGGTGATACTCGGCCAGGGTGTCCAGGATCAGCGCGTGCAGGGCCTGGTGGTTGGCGGTGGTGATCGCCGTGGGGGCACCGGTGCGCGGGGCCAGCCAGCCGGCCCCGGCGGGCAGCTGCAGACGTTCGGGCGGGCGTCCGGTCAGACGCACCAGAGTGGACTCGTCCACGCCGTAGGGGGCGTTGGCGAGTAACGGGTCCAGATCCTGGTGATCCAGCATGGCGACGATGCCGTCCAGCCAGGCCATGCGCTCGGGCGAGCGACGTCGGCGCTTGGGACCCTGCGGATCAAGCACGCGGCCGCCACCGATGGTGCGGCTGGCCTGCGCATCGCGGACGATGAAGCGGTCACCCGGTGAGGCACACAGCGGCTGCTCGAACACCAGCTGTACCCGCCCCGCGTGACCGGGCGCGATGCCGGGCGCATCCAGCGGCACCGCATGGGCCAGGCGCCGGGCGGTGCCCAGATGCACGTGCAGCGGCGCCCAGTTGCCGATGGCGGTGTCGGCGCCTTCCAGCAGGCGCAGTTCCACGTCGATGTTGCGGGTGGGCAGCAGCGCCCGCGTGTCGGCGATCCAGTCGCCGCGGTTGATCTCATCCTTGGCGATGCCGCCCAGGTTCAGCGCGCAGCGCTGGCCGGCGCGGCCGTCTTCGCTGGGCTGGTTCTGGGCGTGCACGGTGCGCACCCGCACCGGTTTGCCGGCCGGCGCCAGTATCAGCCGGGCGGTGTCGTCGCCGGCCACCACGCGCCCGTCGAACACGGTGCCGGTGACCACGGTGCCGTGGCCGGACAGGGTGAACACGCGGTCGATCGCCAGCCGGAACAGGCCGCCATCGTCACGCGCGCTCCAGCCGGCGGCCGCTTCGTACAGGTGCGCGCGCAGCGCGGCCACGCCCGGGTCGTCCCCGGCGGTGGCGCTGACCGCGAACACCGGCGCGTCTTCCAGTGGGCCGCCCTGCAGCAGGGCCTGGATATCCGCCCGCACCTGGTCCAGGCGCCCGGCGTCGGCGCGGTCGGCCTTGCTCAGTGCCACCGCGCCGCGGGCCACGCCCAGCAGGTCGAGGATGGCCAGGTGCTCACGGGTCTGCGGCATCACGCCGTCGTCGGCGGCCACCACCAACAGGCCGAAATCGATGCCCGAGGCGCCGGCGGCCATGGTGTGCACCAGCTTTTCGTGGCCGGGCACGTCCACGAAGCCCAGCACCTCGCCATTGGGCATGGGCGCATAGGCGTAGCCGAGCTCGATGGAGATGCCGCGGCTCTGCTCTTCCTTCAGCCGGTCGGTCTGCACCCCGGTCAGCGCGCCCACCAGGGTGGTCTTGCCGTGGTCGATATGCCCTGCGGTGCCGACGATCATGCGCGCAGCTCCTGCAGTTGCCGGGTAAAGGCCGCTTCGTCGTGCTCTTCCAGGCAGCGCAGGTCCAGCCACAGGGCGTCATCGGCGACGCGGCCGATCACCGGGCGCGGCAGCTCGCGCAGGCGCCGGGCCAGGCCCGACAGGGCGCGGCCGCTGCTGCCCTTGCCCTGGTGGCGCAGCACGATGGCCAGGCTTGGCAGGGCTTCCACCGGCATGGCGCCGCTGCCGATCTGGCTGCTGGTGGACGCGGTGCAGAGATCCCAGTCCTCGCCCAGCGCCTGCTGCAGCACCGGCAGCAGGCGCGCGGCCTGTGCGCGCATGGCCGTGGGCCGGCGCAGCATCAGCCGCAGGGTGGTCAGGCGTTCGGGCAGCAGCTCGGGCGAGCGGTACAGGGCCAGCACCGGTTCCAGCGCGGCCAGGGTCAGCTTGCCCACGCGCAGCGCGCGCTTGAGCTGGTTACGGCGGATCTTTTTGATCAGGTCGGCGCGGCCCACGATCAGCCCGGCCTGCGGTCCGCCCAGCAGCTTGTCGCCGCTGAAGGTCACCACGTCGGCGCCGGCGGCCAGGGTGTCGCGCACGGTGGGCTCGGCGGGCAGGCCCCAGCGGGCCGGGTCGATCAGCGAGCCGCTGCCCAGGTCCACGCCCAACGGCAGGTCGTGCTCGCGGGCGATGGCGGCCAGCGCCTGCGTATCGACGCTGGCGGTGAAGCCTTCGATGGCGTAGTTGCTGCAGTGCACCTTCATCAGCATCGCGGTGCGCTCGCCGATGCTGTCGGCGTAATCGGCCGGATGGGTGCGGTTGGTGGTGCCCACTTCCACCAGCCGGGAGCCGGCGCGCTTCATGATGTCGGGGATGCGGAAGGCGCCGCCGATTTCCACCAGTTCACCGCGGGAAACAATCACTTCCTTCCGGTTGGCCAGTGAATTGAGCATCAGCAGTACCGCGGCGGCGTTGTTGTTGACCACGGTGGCGGCTTCGGCACCGGTCAGCTCGCACAGCAGGTCTTCCACAAGCGTGTCGCGGTCGCCGCGGGCGCCGCGTTCCAGGTCGAACTCCAGCGCGACCGGCGCGGTCATCGCCTCCACCACGGCCTGCACCGATGCGTCGGGCAGCACGGCGCGGCCGAGGTTGGTGTGCAGCACGGTGCCAGTCAGGTTCCACACCGGGCGCAGGCGCGATCGGGACTGCACCAGCAGGGTCTGCGCGACGGCGTCGGCCAGCGCGGCGGGCGCTACGGCGGGTGCCTCAAGGCGGCCGGCCAGGGCCAGTCCGCGCAGGGCATCCAGATGCCCGCGCAGGATTGCCGCGACCCGGGTGTGGCCGTGTGCTTCCAGCAGCGGGCCCAGCGCGGGGTCGCGCAGCAGCCGGTCCAGCGAGGGGATGGCGCTTGCCGCCACGGGGGCGTCTGGGGCCGGGATGCGCGGCACGTTTTCTCCAACAGGGAACGGGTGGCGGGGGCTGCGAGGCACCTGCCTCGCAGGATGAGCAGGTTAGGCCAAAGCCGGGCGCGCCCGCCAGCAGCAGGACGGCATTCGGGCGGTCGGGCGCAGTGGTCGCCATGGGCCCGGAATCCGCCCCCAGGACCGGCTGATATGCTGGGGAGTCCATTCATCAGCGTGGTCAGGTGCAGCAAGTTGCATTTCCGGGAACTGTCGTTCGAAGAGCAGCTCGAAGAGCTCAACGTCCATCTTGATGTGCCGTACGTGCCCTCCGAAGAGCGCGTGGTGAAGGCCATCCTGGAACTGGGAGGGGTGGATGCCGACGACGTGCTGTACGACCTGGGCTCGGGCGACGGCCGCATCGTGGTCGCCGCCGCGCACCTGCGCGGGGCCCAGGCGGTGGGTGTGGAAATCGACCAGGCGCGGGTGCGCGAGGCCGAGGAATACGCCGCCCAGATGGGCGTGGAGCACATGGTCAGCTTCATCGAGTACGACCTGTTCCACGCCGACTTCAGCCCGGCCACCGTGGTCACCATGTACTTGCTGCACAGCGTGAACGTGGAACTGCGCCCGCGCCTGCTGGACGAGCTGCGTCCCGGCACCCGGGTGGTGTCGCATGCCTTCGACATGGGCGATTGGAAGCCCGACCGGCGCGTGTCCTCGGGCGGGGTGAGCCTGTTCCTGTGGATCATTCCGGCCAAGGTGGCCGGCACCTGGGACTGGCTGGCCGATGAGCGCCACTACCGGGTCACCCTGCGCCAGACCTACCAGCGGGTCAGCGGCGAGGCCTGGGTGGATGGCCGCCCGGCCACGCTGGAAAAAGCCGTGCTGTGGGGAGACTGGCTGGAACTGGTGATCCGCCCGGCGGGCCAGGACGAGGCCGAAACCCTGTTCATGCGCTGCGGCCGCAACCGCTGGACCGGCCACGGCGGCGTCCACCAGGGTGTGATTGCCTCGCGCCTGGATGCATGACCCCCGGCCCGGGCGCACGCCGGCAACATGGGCCTAGAATGGCCCGCTTGTGGATCGGGGAACCCGCAGCATGCAGACCTTGAAGAAACAGGACGTCGTTGCCCTCGGCTTCATGACCTTCGCGCTGTTCCTGGGCGCGGGCAACATCATCTTCCCGCCCATGGTCGGGTTTGGTTCGGGCGAAAACCTGTGGTGGGCGGCGCTGGGCTTCCTGCTCACCGGCGTGGGTCTTCCGGTGCTGGCGATCGTGACCCTGGCCAGGGTCGGCGGCGGCCTGGACATGCTGACCTCGCCGATCGGCCGGGTGGCCGGGACCGCCTTCGGCGTGGCGGTCTACCTGACCATCGGCCCGCTGTTCGCCACCCCGCGTACCGCCACCGTGTCCTTCGAGATGGGCATCGCCCCGTTCATCGGCACCGGCAGCGCCCAGCTGTTCGGCTACACGGTGGTGTATTTCGCGGTGGCGACACTGATCGCGCTGTTCCCGGGCCGGCTGATCGACAGCGTGGGCAAGGTGCTCACACCGGTGCTGCTGCTGGCGCTGGCGGTGCTGGGCGTGGCCGCGTTCTTCAATCCGGCCGGCAGCGCGGGCGCATTTCAGGAGGCCTATCAGCAAGCGCCGCTGTCGCAGGGTTTCATCCAGGGCTATCTGACCATGGACGCGCTGGCCGCGCTGGTATTCGGCGTGGTGATCGTGACCGCGATCCGCTCCCGCGGCGTGGACAGCGGCCGGCTGGTCATGCGCTACACCATCACCGCCGCCCTGATCGCGGGGCTGTGCCTGTCGCTGGTGTATTTGGCGCTGATGCGGCTCGGGGCGACCAGCGGCACCGTCGCCCCGGACGCCGAGACCGGCGTGGCGCTGCTCACCGGCTACGCGCACTACGCATTCGGTCCCACCGGCGGGGTCCTGCTGGGGGTGGTCATCACCCTGGCCTGCCTGACCACCGCGGTCGGGCTGCTGACCGCGCTGGGCGAATATTTCAGCCGCCTGCTGCCGGTGTCCTACCGCACGGTGGTGATCGTGATGGGCCTGTTCTCGATGGTGGTGGCCAACCAGGGCCTGGCGCAGCTGATCGCGTTCTCGGTGCCGGTGCTGGTGGGGCTGTATCCGATCGCGATCACGCTGATGGTGCTGGGCCTGGCCTGGCGCCTGTGGCGCTGGCCGCGGCGGGTGTTCGTGCCGGCGCTGGCCGTCGCCACCGTGTTCGGGGTCATCGACGGGCTGCGCGCCGCCGGGTTCGACGCCTGGATCCCGTCCTGGCTGTCGGCGCTGCCGGGCGCGTCCATGGGCCTGGGCTGGACGGTGCCGGTGCTGGTGGCGGTGCTGGTTGCCGCCGCGGTCGACCGCGCGCTGCCGGCACCCGCCGCCGCCGGGTCCGCCGCCTGATCCATCCATCCGCATAGACAACAGAAGGCCTTCCGGCATGGCACTGCCCGCGTTCCTGCGCCGCCCGAGCCTGGTCACCCAGATCGTCATCGCCCTGCTGCTGGGCACCCTGGTGGGGGTGGTCTGGCCCGCGGCGGGCCGCTCGGTGGAGCTGCTGGGTACCGCGTTCGTCGAGGCGCTCAAGGCGGTCGCGCCGGTACTGGTGCTGGTGCTGGTGGCGGCGGCGATCGCCGGCCACCGCGGCGGCGGCGGGACCCACATGCGGCCGATCCTGCTGCTGTATGCCATCGGCACCGTCGGCGCGGCGCTGATCGCGGTGAGCGCGTCGTTCCTGTTCCCCACCACCCTGGTGCTCAACGTCGATCCGGACGTGCCGATGTCGCCGCCCGGCGGCATCGGCGAGGTGTTGCGCAGCGTGCTGCTGCAGGCGTTCCAGAACCCGGCCAGGGCGATGGCCGAGGCCAACTACATCGGCCTGCTGGCCTGGGGCGTGGCCCTGGGCCTGGCGCTGCGCCGGGCCGGCGACGGCATCCGCACCGGGCTGGCGGACCTGGCAGAGGCGGTGAGCATGGTGGTGCGCTGGGTGATCCGGCTGGCGCCGGTGGGCGTGTTCGGCATCGTCGCCTCGACCCTGGCCGCGGCCGGGCTGGGCGTGCTGCTGGACTACGCGCACCTGCTGGCGGTGCTGCTGGGCGCGATGCTGGTGGTGGCGCTGGTGCTCAATCCGCTGATCGTGTTCGCGGTGACCCGGCGCAATCCGTTCCCTCTGGTGTTCACCTGCCTGCGCGAGAGCGGGATCACGGCGTTTTTCATCCGTTCCTCGGCGGCCAATATTCCGGTCAACCTGGCGCTGGCCAGGCGGCTGGGGCTGCACGAGGCAACGGCGTCGGTAGCGATCCCGCTGGGAGCGGCGATCAACATGGCCGGGGCGGCGGTGACGATTTCGGTGCTGACGCTGGCGGCGGTGCACACGCTGGGTATTTCCGTTGACCTGCCGACGGCGCTGCTGCTGAGCGTGGTGGCGGCTGTTGGCGCGTGCGGGGCGTCGGGCGTGCCGGGCGGGTCGCTGCTGCTGATTCCGCTGGCGGCGGGGCTGTTCGGGATCGATGCGGACATCGCGATGCAGGTGGTGGCGATCGGGTTCGTGGTCGGGGTGGTGCAGGATTCGGCGGAGACGGCGTTGAATTCGTCGACCGATGCGCTGTTCACGGCGGCGGTTTGCCGGCGGATGGAGCAGCGGGAAGCCGCTTCCTGATGGCTTCTTCGGGCTGACGCCGCGCCCCGCCGCCGGGGGTATCGCTTTTCGCGCGGCGGGACGTCCTGTCCCGACGCGCGCGCAATACATCCATGTATTGCTTGTCGCGGTACCCCCGGCGGCGGGGCGCGGCTCACTCCATCTGTGTTTCCGGCCCTTCGGCTGGGAGAGCGAGGAGCCGGGTTCGCGGCTGCGTGTTGGTTACCCGCGCTGTTCGGCGATCCAGGTGTCGACGCGCTGTTCCAGCAGGTCCAGGGGCATGGCGCCGCCGCCCAGGATGGTGTCGTGGAAGCCGCGGATATCGAAGGCTTCCCCCAGCTCGGCCTCGGCCTTGGCGCGCAGCTGCTGCATCCTGATCATGCCGACCTTATAGGCGGTCGCCTGGCCGGGCATGATCAGGTAGCGGCGGATCTCCGAGCGCACCGCGGCCTCGGGGATCGAGCTGTTGGCGAGGAAGTACTCCACCGCCTCCTCCTCGGTCCAGCCCTTGGCGTGCATGCCGGTATCCACCACCAGGCGGATCGCGCGCCACATTTCCGACATCAGCCGGCCGTATTCCGAATACGGGTCCTCGTAGGTACCGGGCATCTCCTTGGCCAGCCACTCCGAATACAGCCCCCAGCCCTCGGTGTAGGCGGTGGTGAACTGCTGGGTGCGGAAGGTGGGCACATCTTCCAGCTCCTGGGCGATCGAAATCTGCATGTGATGGCCGGGCAGGCCCTCGTGGTAGGCGATCACTTCCAGCTCGGTCTTCGGCATCGCGTCCATGTCCGACAGGTGCGCGTAGTAGATGCCCGGGCGCGAGCCGTCGGGAGTGGCCGGGTAGTAGTGCTGGGCGGCGCCGTCCTGCTCGCGGAAGGCCTCCACCCGGCGCACTTCCAGCTCCGCTTTGGGCAGCAGGCCGAAGTATTCGGGCAGCACCTTCTCGATGTTGTCGATCGCCGCGGTGGCATCGTCGATATAGGCCTGGCGGCCCGCGTCGGTATTGGGATAACGGAACTGCGGGTCGGTGTTGAGGAAGTGGAAGAACGCCTGCAGGTCGCCCTCGAAGCCCACCTGCGTCATCACCGCTTCCATCTCCCCGCGCAGCCGCTCCACCTCGTCCAGACCGAGCTGGTGGATCTCCTCGGCGCTCATGTCGGTGGTGGTGTTCTCGCGCAGCTGCCAGGCGTAGTACGCGGCGCCGTCGGGATGGGTGGTGCCTACGCCGGTCGGGTTCTCCAGCGCGTGCGGCAGCTCTTCGGTGCTCCAGGCGATGATCTCTTCGTACACGGGCTGGATATGGGCCACCAGCGCTTCGCGCGCCCGGGTTTTCAGCGCGTCGGCGCGCTCGCTGGTGATCGTGCCGGAATCCACCAGCGCATCGGCCTTGGCCTGCAGGTCGGCCCACAGCGGGCTGTCCCCGCCGTCATCAAACGGCGCGCCGGTGATGATGTTGCGCGACTGCTCGATCACGCCCTCGTAGGCGAAACGCGGCGGGCGGATGCCCTGCCCGGCCGAGGCGCGGCTGCGCGTGAGCAGTTCGCCCAGCAGGGTCGGCACCGCCTCCAGGCGCGACAGGTAGGCCAGGTAGTCCTCGTCGCTGTCCACTTTGTGGAAGTTGATCAGGAACATCGGCAGCACGCTGTTCATCCCGTTCATCTGTTCGAACGGGTAGGCATGCGCGAGGTATTCCATCTGTCCGCGCGCGCTGTCGTACTGGCGCTTCCAGATCTCCCAGGAGATCCGCGCGTCTTCATCCAGGCGGTCGTAATCGAAGGTCGATTCCATCTCCGCCACCGACGCGGCCATCCAGTCCAGGCGCTCGCGCAGGCCGGCATCGGACATGTCGTCGAGCTCGTCGTAGCGGTCCTTGCGGCCGCGGAAGGTCATCATGGTCGGGGTGAACTGCATGAAGGCCTCGTACTGCTCTTCAAACCACGCGTTCAGGCGGGCCGACTCGTCTTCGGCCTGCTGGCTGATGGCGCTGCCGGCCGGATCGGTGGTGGCGGGCTGCGGCGAGCAGGCGGCCAGGGCCAGGGCGATGGCGAGGGTGCTGCAGGCAAGGGCGGATCGCACGGTGTTCTACTCCTGGTCGATGGGTGGACGCGGGCCGACCGGCTTTCACCGTGTGGCGACCGGGGCCGCGATAGCGTGCGGAACATAACAGGAGAACCGGCGTGTCCGCGCCCGGGAGGCAGGATGAGCACTCTGGAACGGCGACACATTCCGCGTACCACCCTGAGCGCCCTGGCCGCAGGCGCGGTGCTCGGGGCGCTGGGTTACCTGGCGGCCGGCCCGCCGGGGCTGGTGGTGGGCGTGGTGATCGGCGTGGCTGGCGGCGCCCTGGTGGGACACCGGATGGCGGTATCGGGCGATCCGGACGACAACGTGGGCCACTTCCAGGAAATCCATTCGAAAATGGAGTACTACGTGCCGGACATGGAGTGGCGTGATTACGAGCCGGCCTACCGCTTCGGGGTGGAGACCTGGCGCAGCCGTGGCGGGCAGGCGTTTGAGGACATCGAGCCCGCGCTGGGCGCGCGCTGGCTGAAGATCCGCGGCCAGTCGCGGCTCACCTGGGATCAGGCCCGCGGCCCGGTTCAGCATGCATGGCGCGATATGCAGGAAACCCGGCAGAACCAGCAGCAGGCCGGCTGAGCAGGCCTGATGTGCAGCGGCGCGTTACCATGGGTGATTCCCCCCAAGCGTGATCCAGCCCCATGGCCGAGCTTCCTGACGATCCCCACGGCGTAACCCGTGACCAGGCCGAAGAGGCCGTGCGCACTCTGCTGCGCTGGGCGGGGGACGACCCTGCGCGCGAGGGCCTGCTCGATACTCCCAAGCGCGTGGCCAAGGCCTACCGCGAATGGTTCAGCGGCTACGCGCTGGATCCGGATGAGTACCTGGCGCGCACGTTCGAAGAGGTCGGCGGCTACGACGAGATGATCGTGCTGCGCGATATCGAATACGAAAGCCACTGCGAGCACCACATGGCGCCGATCATCGGCCGCGTGCACGTGGGCTACCTGCCGGCCGGCAAAGTGGTGGGCATCAGCAAGCTGGCGCGGGTGGTGGAGGCCTACGCCAAACGCCTGCAGGTGCAGGAGAAGATGACTGCGCAGATTGCCGGCTGCATCCAGCGCGCCCTGCAGCCGCTGGGCGTGGGCGTGGTGGTGGAAGGCAGCCACGAGTGCATGACCACCCGCGGTGTGCACAAGCGCGGGGTCAGCATGATCACCTCCAGCATGCTCGGCGCGTTCCGCGACGATGCCCGCACCCGCTCCGAGTTCCTGCGTTTCATCGAAGCCGGCAACGGCCGCCGCGGCTGAGATGCAGGGCCCCTGTCCCTGTGGCAGCGGCGCCTCCTACCCGCGTTGCTGCGGACGGCTGCACGCCGGTGGGCCGGCAGCGGATGCCGAAGCGCTGATGCGCTCGCGCTACTGCGCCTACGTACTGCTGCTGGAAGATTACCTGCGCCACACCTGGCATCCGGATACCTGCCCGCAGCCGCTGACGCTGGAAGCGCCCGCCGAGGGCGGACCCACGTGGCTCGGTCTGAAGGTGAACTCCCACCGCGTTACCGGCGCCGACAGCGCCACCGTGGACTTCGTGGCCCGCTACCGGGTTGGCGGTGGCAGCGCCGTGCGGATGCAGGAAACCAGCCGTTTCCTGCGCATTGACGGGCGCTGGCTGTATCTGGATGCGGAGGGCTGAGGGCGTGGTTTAACGCTTCTGTCACCGGGGCGCGTCGATCATGGATCGATGGATTCCGTTTCCACGGCTGCTCCCGCCACCGCTCCTGCGCCGCCCTGCGCGCAGACGCTCACCACGCGCTTTGCCACGGTCCGGGCGCACACGCTGGCCCTGGCCGCGCCGCTGTCCGCCGAGGACGCGATGGTGCAGAGCATGCCCGACGCCAGCCCGGCCAAATGGCACCTGGCCCATACCACCTGGTTCTTCGAGCGCTTCATCCTGGCCGGCCTGCCAGGCTACAAGGCGGTACACCCGGCCTGGGATTTCCTGTTCAACAGCTATTACCAGAGCATCGGGCCGATGCACGCCCGGCCGCGGCGCGGGCTGCTGACCCGGCCCCCGCTGGATGAGGTGATCGATTACCGCCACCAGGTGGATGCGCGCCTCGTTGAGGCCGCTACCGCCGGGCAGCTGGATAGCCCGGCCCTGCAGCGCCTGCTGCTGGGCCTGCATCACGAACAACAGCACCAGGAGCTGCTGCTGACCGATATCAAGCACGCGTTCTGGAGCAACCCGCTGCATCCGGCCTATCGCGAGCAGGCCGGTGATGAGCAGGCTGCCGGGATGCGTGATGGCGCGGTGCCGCTGCGGTGGATCAGCCGCCCCGGCGGCACTGCGCATATCGGTACCGCGTCGTGGCCGCAGGATTCGACAGCCTTCGCCTACGACAACGAGTCGCCGCGCCATCCGGTATTGCTGCAGCCGCACGCGCTGGCCAACCGCCCGGTGACGCATGGTGAGTTCCGCCAGTTCATCCGCGACGGCGGCTATCACGATCCCGGCCTGTGGCTGAGCGACGGCTGGGCCTGGCTGCAGGGCGAGGGCGTCGACCGGCCGCTGTACTGGCATGAGGATCTGGACCGGATCTTCACCCTGCACGGATGGTGCGAGGCCGATGCGGATGCGCCGGCCTGCCACCTGGCCTATTACGAGGCCGACGCTTACGCGCGCTGGGCTGGCGCGCGCCTGCCGCGCGAGGCCGAGTGGGAGCAGGTGGCGGCGGAGCAGGCTGCTGCCGGGCCTGATCCGGCAGGCAGGGGCGATGACATCGTGCTTCATCCCCGCGCCGCCGGTGCCGAAGGCATCAACGGCTTCGCCCAGCTGTTTGGCGGGGTGTGGGAATGGACCGCCAGCGCCTACACCGCCTATCCCGGCTACCGGCCCTGGCCGGGCTCGGTGGGCGAGTACAACGGCAAGTTCATGAATGCCCAATGGGTGCTGCGCGGCGGCAGCTGCCTCACCCCGGCCGGCCATATCCGCGCCAGTTACCGGAACTTCTTCCCTTCCCATGCACGCTGGCAGATGGCCGGCCTGCGCCTGGCCCGTGACGCATGAACCTGTCCACATCTGTCGTACCCGACGCCGACCTGGTTGACCTGCAGCCCACCCCGGAGCGGATTGCCGCCGACGTGGTGGCGGGGCTGTCGACCAGCCCCAAGCGGTTGCCGTCCAAGTATTTCTACGATGCCCGCGGCTCCGAGCTGTTCGAGCGCATCACCCACCAGCCGGAGTACTACCTGACCCGGGTGGAGATCGGCCTGCTGGAATCGCGCCTGGCCGATATTGCCGCCGTGGTGGGCCCGCGCCTGCACGTGGTGGAGTACGGCAGCGGCAGTGGCCACAAGACGGAGCTGCTGCTGGCCGGACTGGATGATCCGGTGGCTTACACCCCGATCGAGATCTCGCGCGCGGCGCTGCTGCACAGCGTGGCTCGGCTGGAAGGGCGCTTTGCCGCGATCGAAATGCTGCCGGTGTGCGCCGACTTTACCCGTCCGGTGAGCCTGCCGCAGCCGGGCCGGGCGCCGCGACGGAGACTGGCGTTCTTTCCCGGATCGACGCTGGGCAATTTCGATCGCGATGAATCCATTCACCTGCTGCGCGCCATGCGCGACACGGTGGGCGCCGACGGGCTGGCGCTGATCGGCATCGACCTGCATAAGGAGACGGCGGTGATCGAGGCCGCCTACAACGATGCCGCCGGGGTGACCGCCGATTTCACCCTCAACCTGCTGGTACGGCTGAACCGCGAGATCGGCAGCGATTTCGACGTGGACCAGTTCCGTCATCGTGCGCGCTATTCGACAGAGCGCAGCCGGATTGAAACCGCGCTGGTCAGCCAGCGCGATCAGCAGGTGCAGGTGGATGGCCACACGTTCCAGTTCGAGGCGGGCGAGGCGATGCAGGTCGAGACCAGTCACAAGTACACTGATGCGGATTTCACCGCGCTCGCCTCTGCGGCCGGCTGGGAGGTTGCTGACTCCTGGAACGACCCCGAAGACCGCCTCGGCCTGCGTCTGCTGGCACGGGCATGATCGGTGGGTCGCAGGTCGGAGCTACGCGCCGATGCCCCGCAAACCATCAATCCCGCGCGTCGGCCGCATAGGGCCGACCTATGGATGGAGGCGGGATACGCGGCCCCGTAGGTCGGGGCTACGCCCCCGACACCACGCAAACCA
>DXCY01000292.1 GCA_019115725.1 Candidatus Luteimonas excrementigallinarum | reverse complement strand
AGGTCAAGGCCCAGGGCGGCGATGCCGCGGCCCTGATGGCGGAGGTAGCCGGATTCGGCGAAGAGCTGAAGGCCAACGAACAGGCCCTGCAGGCCAAGCGCGAGGCGATCGAGCAGATTGCGCTGGAGATCCCCAACCTGCCGGCCGAGGACGTGCCGCATGGCGCGAATGAGGACGACAACGTCGAAGAACACCGCTGGGGCACGCCGCGCCAGTTCGACTTCCCGGTCCGCGACCACGTTGACCTGGGCGCCCGCAACGGCTGGCTCGACGGCGATACCGCAGCCAAGCTGTCGGGTGCGCGCTTCACCGTACTGCGCGGCCAGCTGGCGCGCCTGCATCGTGCGCTGTCGCAGTTCATGCTGGACCTGCATACCGGCGAGCACGGTTACGAGGAAACCAACGTACCGGTGATCGTCAACGCCGAGTCCATGACCGGCACCGGCCAGCTGCCGAAGTTCGAAGACGACCTGTTCGCCACTGCGGTCGGCGAGGGCAAGCGCTACCTGGTTCCCACCGCCGAGGTGCCGCTGACCAACATTGTGCGCGATGACATCGTCGAAGCCGAGCGGCTGCCGCTGCGCATGACCGCCCACTCCATGTGCTTCCGCGCCGAAGCGGGCAGCCACGGGCGCGACGTGCGCGGAATGATCCGCCAGCACCAGTTCGAGAAGGTGGAACTGGTGACCGTTGCCGCTCCGGACACCAGCGAGGCGGAGCACGCCCACATGGTGCGCTGCGCCGAGGTGGTGCTGGAAAAGCTGGGCTTGCCGTACCGCCGGGTGCTGCTGTGCAGTGGTGACATGGGCTTTTCCGCACGCAAGACCTGGGACCTGGAGGTCTGGGTTCCGTCGCAGGACAAGTACCGCGAGATCTCATCGGTCTCCAACTGCGGAGACTTCCAGGCCCGGCGCATGCAGGCGCGCTGGCGCAATCCCGATACCGGCCGGCCGGAGCCGTTGCATACCCTCAACGGCTCCGGCGTGGCCGTAGGCCGGGCGCTGGTGGCGGTGATGGAGAACTACCAGCAGGCCGATGGCAGCATCGAGGTGCCGGAGGTACTGCGGCCCTATATGGGTGGGCAGGCCTTTATTTCCTGAGGGCTGCCGGCGTATCGGCGTGAGTCGCACGCTGTAAATCCGAGACAAAAACATATAAAATCGACGGATCGTTCCATTCAAGGGCTCAACATGCAGGATCTGAATGATCTGTACTACTTCTCCCTGGTGGTGGAACACGGCGGTTTCGCAGCCGCCGAACGCGCCACCGGCATTCCCAAATCCCGCCTGAGCCGGCGGATCAGCCAGCTCGAGAGCGATCTGGGCGTGCGCCTGCTCCAGCGTTCCACCCGCCGCTTCGCGGTCACGGACGTGGGCCAGAGCGTTTACCGCCATACCCAGTCGATGCTGGCCGAAGCCCAGGCGGCGCGCGAGGTGGTTGATCGCCTCAGTGCCGAGCCGCGCGGCGTGGTCCGGGCCAGCGTGCCGGTCAACATCGCCCAGCAGCTGATGCCCAAGCTGCTGCCCGATTTCCTTGCCCGTAATCCGCAGGTGCGGGTACAGATGCACGTGAGCAACCGCCGCGTGGACCTGATCAACGAGGGCTTCGATGTCGCCATCCGCGTGCGCTCGAAGTTCGACGACGACGGCAGCCTGATCATGCGCAGCTTCGGCCAGATCCAGGAGCTGCTGGTGGCCAGCCCACGCTATCTGGACGGGGCAGGGCGGCCGAACGAGCCGGAAGACCTCACCGAACACACCACCATGACCATGGCCGAGGACGAGGTGCGCCAGCGCTGGGAACTGCAGCGCAACGGCGAGACCCGTCGCATCGACCTCAAGCCCCGTATCTCTGGCTTCGATTTCCCCATGTTGATGAGCCTGGCCAAGCAGGGCCTTGGCATCACCATGCTGCCCGAGACGGTCTGCGCCGATGCGGTTCACAACGGCGAGCTGGAAGTAGTGCTGCCCGAGTGGCGCCTGCCGCAGGGCATCGCCCACGCGGTGTTCGCATCGCGCCGCGGCCTGCTGCCGGCGGTGCGGGTATTCATCGACCACCTGGCCGAGTACATGCCCGGCCTGCTTGAACAGACCAGCCTCAACTGCAAGGGCGAACAGGAAAAAGCTGCGTAGAAAGCCGCGCGCTCGTGCGACAATACGCGCCAGCGCCACCGTTGGGGACCAAACCGGCGACGCACAGCGCCGCTGGCGCAGGACAATCAGAGATTGGATGGGTGGCCGAGTGGTTGAAGGCACCGGTCTTGAAAACCGGCAATCCGCAAGGGTTCGTGGGTTCGAATCCCACCCCATCCGCCATTGTCCTCGGATGACACCTGGGGGATCAGCAAACACATGAAGACGATCCTGGCTGCCCTGGATCTGGAAGGTGACAGCGAAGCGGTGCTGATGCGTGCACTGCAGCTGGCCCAGACCCATTCCGCCGAGCTGGTGCTGTTACACGTGCTGGAGGCCGGTGAGCTGAAACAGGCGGCCACCGCCTACGGCTGCGCCGAGGACGGCCTGCGCAACCTGCTGGAGCGGCAGGCCCGCGAGGCGCTCGATACCCTGCTCGATGGCCTTGCCCATCCTGCGCTCCAGGTGGAATTCGGCCCGGCCCACGTAGTCATTGGCGAAGTGGCCGCGGCCATTGGCGCCGATCTGGTGGTGATGGGGCCCGGCAATCGCGCCCGCATGCTCAAGGGGCGCGCGCTCGGAACCACGGTTGACCGTGTGGTCCGCAGCCTGTCGGTACCGCTGCTGGTGGTCCGCAGCCTGCCCGAGCTTCCGTACCGGCATCTGACCGCAGCGGTGGACTTCTCCCCGCAATCCACCGCCGCCCTTCACGCCGCGCGCAGGGTCGCTCCGTCTGCCGCGCTGCGCCTGGTACACGTGGTCCACGTGCCCGAACCCTTCCAGCAGGCCATGCTGCGGGCGGGCGCTTCGCACGCCGATATCGAGTCGTTCCGCACCGGCCTGTACGACAAGGCGCGCGATGACCTGGCCGCCCTGGCAGGCACGCTGGACGAAGCGGGCAGGGTGGTGACCCGGGTCATCAAGAACGAACCGGGCGCGGCACTGCTGCGCATGAGCAAGGGCCCGCGGGCGGACCTGATCGCCGTCGGCACCGATGGGCGCGGCGCTGTACGCAGCGCCCTGTTGGGTCGCGTCACCCGCCGATTGCTGTCGGAAGCGGGCTGTGACGTGCTGGTGGGCCGATGAAGCGCGCGCCTGGGGTTTGCTTGCGGCGCTCACCAAGCGGCGCTAGCCTGAATCGCGTGGGGGGAGTCAAGAGGGGGTTACAGGGATGATGATCAGGGTTTACATGGTCGATGACCATGCTCTGGTGCGCACAGGATTGCGCATGATTCTCGCGGCTGAAAGCGATATCGAGATCGTTGGCGAAGCGGACTGTGGCGAGGATGCGCTGCCGCAGATCCGCCAGTTGAAACCGGATGTGGTGCTGTGCGACCTGCATCTGCCGGGTGTCAGCGGCCTGGAGGTAACGGAACGGATTGTCCGCGGCGACTACGGTTCGCGGGTGATCGTGGTATCGGTGCTGGAGGATGGCCCGATGCCGAAGCGGCTCATCGAAGCCGGTGCATCCGGATATGTGGGCAAGGGCGGCGATGCCAGTGAACTGGTGCGCGCCGTGCGCACCGTGGCCAGCGGCAAGCGCTACCTGGCCAGCAGCATTGCCCAGAACCTGGCTTTGGCCGGGCTGGCGGGAGGGGACAGCCCCTTCGATGCGCTGACCCCACGGGAGATGGAGATTGCCATGCTCCTGATCCAGGGCCTGCGCCAGGAGCAGGTGGCCAAACACCTGAGCCTGAGCGCCAAGACCATCAACACCCACAAGTCGCGGATGTTCGAAAAGCTGCAGATCACCGACATGATTTCGCTGGCGCGGCTGGCCAGCCAGTACGGCGTGATCGATCCCGCGCAGACGCTGTAGCAGCGCCTGCGCGGAACCTGCGCAAGGCCGATCAGGCGCTGCGCGGCTGCTCTTCTTCCTTCGCTGCCGGGGCGCTGCCCTCGGCAGCGGTTTCCGCCTGTGCGTCAGGCTGTGCTGCTTCGGCCTGCTCCCCTTCGGCTTCTTCCTCGGCCTGCGCTTCGACTGAAGCGGCAGCTGCTTCCGCCGGGGAGACGGGCTCCTCTGTGGCGGCGGCTTCTGCTTCTGCCGGGACAGCGGGCTCCGCGGCGGTCGCCGGGGTCACCTGCTGCGCGGCAGCGGGCTCAGCCGGCACGGCCGGTTCGGGCTGCGGGTCCGGTTTCTGCTGCTGGACAGCGGCAACAGCGGGTGCCTCGTTGCTTTCAGCCACGGCCGCGTCTGCTGCCTGGTTGGCGGCCTCGGTAGCGATGTCTTCGACCTTCGTGGTCTGGACCGAACCGCTGTTGGAGCCAGTCGATTCCACCGTTTCCACTGCAGCTTCCGTTTTGGCGGTGTCCGCCACGGCTGCCGGAGTGGCTTCGGTGGCCGCATTGCTGTCAGCCGCGGTCGCGCGGGCCTCGGGCTGGAAGAGCGAAGCGGGAGCTTCCGCTTCCACCGGCGTCACGGGAGCCACCGGTGTCGCGGTGATTGCCTCGGCCTTCGCCTCGGGCTTGCTGCTGGCAGGGGCATTGTCCGCCACAGGTTCAGCTGCAGGTTCTGCAGCCGCCTGCGGCTGGGCTTCCGTATCCGCCGATGCGGCGGTAACAGCTGCAGCCGCGGCCGGGCCGTTCCTGCGGCTGCGACGCGGAGCACGGGGAGCCTTTTCCTGATCGGCGCTGTCCGGCTCGACAGGCTCGACCGGCGTGGTCGCCGTTGAGGCCGTCGCATCGTCGAAGTCGAACTCGGGCTGGCTGGCCTGGGCCGGGGCGACCTCGGCCGCATCTTCCAGGGCTTCGTCCGTGCTGTTCACCGACGCATCGGCATTGGCACCGCCCCTGCGGCGACGGCGGCCACCGCGACGGCCACGGCGGCGACGCGGCGCACCATCTTCGGCGGCCGGAGCCTGATCACCCGAGCCGGTGGCGGCCTGCGCGTTGGCAGTCCCTTCCGTCGCTTCATCGGCAGTCACGGCCGGAGCCTCGGCGGTTCCGGGCGCCTGGCCCTGACCATGGGTCGGCGCCGGGGTCTGGGCCACGGCGGCGGTGCTGGCGGCGGCCGCTGCGGTGACGGCAACGTCTTCGACGGCCTGGGCAGCATCGGCCTCGCGGCCCTGCTTCTCCGGCGCCTGCCTGTCCGCCTGCTGCTTTTCACCGCCCTGTTTCTGGCGCTGGCCGCGATTGGACTGGGTCTGCTTCTGCCCGTTCCGGCCACGACCCTGCTGGTCGCGCTCCTGCTGCTGATCCCGACCCTGCTGCTGCGGGGCGTCGTCCTTGGCCTGGCCCTGCTTGCGGCCACGGCGCTGCTGGGGCTGCTCGTCGCGGCGCTCATCCCGACGCTCGTCGCGGCGGTCGTTGCCACCGCGGCGCTCGCCGTTGCGACCCTGACGGCCGTTGCTGCGACGCTGCTGGCCACCGCGCTCGCCACCCTTGTTGCCGTCACGCTCGCGACGCGGGGGAGTGGCGGGCTCCGGTTCCGGAGCGGGACCGAACAGGCTCTTCACCCAGGCCATGAGGCCGCCGGCAGCGGGCGCCACTGGTGCGGGAGCCGGGGCAGGGGCCGGAGCCGGGGCGGGCGCCTCTTCGCGCGGTTCGCGCACCGGTGCAGGCTGGGCGGGGCGGACATTCTTGACCGCGGCGGCCGGCGGCACGTTGAGGTTGGCCTTGCTCAGCGCGATCGTGGACAGCTTGCGCGGGGTGCCGCGCTGGTAGCTCGGACGGCTGGTTTCTTCACCCAGCTCGTTGTCGCGGATGCGGGTGACTTCGTAATGCGGGGTCTGCAGGTAGCGGTCGGCCACGATCACGATCGGCGCCTTGTGCCGGCTTTCGATCTCGGCCAGCGCGGTGCGCTTCTCGTTGAGCAGGTAGTTGGCGATATCCAGCGGTGCATGCACCAGGATCTGCCCGGTGTTGTCCTTCATTGCGTGCTCTTCGGCCACGCGGATGATCGACAGGCTCAGCGATTCCACGCTGCGCATGCGGCCGTGGCCTTCGCAGCGCGGGCACACGATCTGGCTCGATTCACCCAGCGAGGCACGCAGGCGCTGGCGGCTCATTTCCAGCAGGCCGAACTTGGAGATACGACCCAGCTGCACGCGTGCGCGGTCGAACTTCAGCGCACCCTGCAGGCGGTTTTCCACCTCGCGCTGGTTCCTGTTGGAGGACATGTCGATGAAGTCGATCACCACCAGGCCGCCCAGGTCGCGCAGGCGCAGCTGGCGGGCCACTTCGTCGGCGGCTTCCAGGTTGGTGTGGAACGCGGTTTCCTCGATGTCACCGCCGCGGGTGGCGCGGGCCGAGTTCACGTCGATCGCGGTCAGCGCTTCGGTCTGGTCGATCACCAGCGCGCCGCCGGAAGGCAGGCGGATGGTGCGCTCGTAGGCGTTCTCGATCTGCGACTCGATCTGGAAGCGGTTGAACAGCGGCGTATCGTCGGTGTAGTGCTTGAGCTTGCGCAGGTTGTGCGGCATCACCTGCTCGACGAATTCCTTCGCCTCTTCGTACATTTCCGGCGTATCGACCAGGATTTCGCCGATATCCGAACGCATGTAATCGCGCAGCGCACGGGTGATCAGCTGCGATTCCTGGTAGATCAGGAACGGCGAGGGCTTGCTGAGCGCGGCATCGCAGATCGCCTTCCAGATTCCCAGCAGGTAATCCAGATCCCACTGCAGCTCT
Source organism: Candidatus Luteimonas excrementigallinarum (assembly GCA_019115725.1). Lineage (GTDB taxonomy): Bacteria > Pseudomonadota > Gammaproteobacteria > Xanthomonadales > Xanthomonadaceae > Luteimonas > Luteimonas excrementigallinarum. Next base: position 8,160 of record DXCY01000292.1, on the reverse strand, counting down.
TCGGCATCGCGGCCCACGCCAGCGGTGCGGATGATCACGCCCATCTCGTCCGGGATGGTCAGCGCATCCATGGCCTGCTTGAGGGCCACGCGATCGTCGCCCTCGATCCGGCGCGACACGCCGCCCGCGGTGGGCGAGTTCGGCATCAGCACCATGTAGCGGCCGGCCAGCGAAATGAACGTGGTCAGGGCCGCGCCCTTGTTTCCGCGTTCTTCCTTGTCCACCTGCACCACGACTTCCTGGCCTTCGCGCAGCAGCTCGCGGATGCCGGCCTTGTGGTCGACACCGGCCTGGTAGTAGTCGCGGGAAATCTCCTTCAGCGGCAGGAAGCCGTGGCGGTTGCCGCCGTATTCAACGAAGGCCGCCTCGAGGGAGGGTTCGAGCCGGGTGATGCGGCCCTTGTAGATGTTGGATTTCTTCTGTTCCTGGGACGGCTGCTCGATATCGATGTCGTACAGGGTCTGGCCATCCACGATCGCCACGCGCAGCTCTTCGGCCTGCGTGGCATTGATCAACATGCGTTTCATTTGTTGCGTTCCTCGCGCGCTGCTACCGCGCGGAACGCCGTGGAGCGTTTCGTCTGGTGTGGCTTCCGGCTGCGCCAGCGGGAGCTGGGGATCCGCTTGCCGGGACGGCGAGCGTCCCGCGCCGCGGCGCGGCCGTCAGGTTGTTCCAGCGCTACGACACCACGGCAGGCCGCGGGAGCGCTTGTTGTTACTGTTCGTTGTTACAGGACCGGCGGCGACTTCCAGCAGACCGGAGACGCCGCGCGGGGCATGTTCAGCACCGCTCCAGGGGATGACCAGCAGGGGTGACCCGTTGGATGCCCCGCTGAAACGGACGATGGCCGGGCCTGCCGATGAGCCGCTAACATGTCCGCCCCGAAGGCGGTGGCCGCGCACTGCAATCGGGATCGAGGGAGGCGGGCTTTCGGCCCTGTTTTACCGTTCCGGCACCACCAAGGTGGTACTGGCGCAACTCCCTGCGAAATCAAACCCTTATATCGCGCCGCGAGTGTAGCAGATCAAGAGGCACGCATGAGCCATCCGGACAGTCCTGTTCCACCTTCCCGCGGCGCCCGCATGGTGCGGGTTCCAGACGACCGCGACGGGCAGCGGCTGGACAATTTCCTGCTCGGCCAGCTCAAGGGTGCCCCGCGCAGCCTGGTGTACAAACTGGTGCGCTCGGGCCAGGTCCGCGTGAACGGCGGCCGGGCCAAGGCCGACCGCCGCCTGGCCGGCGGCGACGAGGTCAGGATTCCGCCGGTCCGGGTGGAGGAGGCGGGTGAACGCGCCACCCCGCCCAAGGGCCTGATGGACGCCCTGGCCGCCGCCATCGTGTTCGAGGACGAACGGCTGCTGGCGCTGAACAAACCCAGCGGCGTGGCCAGCCACGGTGGCAGCGGGATCGGATTCGGCGCCATCGAAACCCTCCGCGCCCTGCGTCCCGAGCAGTCGCTGGAACTGGTGCACCGCCTGGACCGCGACACCTCCGGCATCCTGCTGTTCGCCAAGAAGCGCTCCGCGCTGACCCAGCTGCAGGCGCTCATGCGTGAAGGCGACGGCGATGCCCGCAGCGGCATTTCCAAACGCTACCTGGCTCTGCTCGCCGGTCGGATGCCCGACGGCACCATGACCGTCGATGCCCCCCTGCTCGTCGGCCTGCGCCAGGGTGGCGAGCGGCACGTCCAGGTCAACGAGGCCGGCAAGCCGTCCCTGAGCCACTTCCGCCAGCTGGAGCGCCGCGGCGGCCACTCATATTGCGAAATCCAGATCGAAACCGGCCGCACCCACCAGATCCGCGTCCACGCCCAGCACATCGGCTACCCCGTTGCCGGCGACGATAAATACGGCGACCCCGTGATCAATCGCCGCCTGCGCGAAAAAGTCGGGCTGAAGCGCCTGTTCCTGCACGCCGCGTCGCTGGAATTCTCCCTGGATGGCGGCCAGAGCCCCTATCTGCTGCACGCGCCGCTGGCACCGGAGCTGTCCGAAGTGCTGGACCGGCTTGCAGGTTGAAATCGGGTTTTCCGGTGTCGGCCGCGTAGGGCCGACCTACGTCGGGAAGCGCGCCTCAACTCCTTTGCCAGGCTACGGAATCCACAAAACCGGGTTCCCCATTCCATCCGGAGCCGAGCCCCGTCGTGACCGGAAGGTCTTTGCGCGGAAGTAAAGGAGGAGGCCTTCGCCGCAGGCGGAGGCCGGGGGACATGAAGCGCAAAGGCCTTCCGGCCGCGGCGGGGCCCGTCAGCTCCAGCGAAATATCCGGACTGCGCCACCTCCCGTCACACCCACAAGCGTCACCAGGAGTCCCGTCTCTCCGCCTGCCCGCATGAGTCACCCGCGCTCCATCACCCAGCCAGCGCATCCGCCCTGGCCGCACAGATGAAGTCGTTCTCCGACAGCCCCCCCACATCGTGCGTCGAATACCGCACTACACACCGGTCGTAATGCACCCCCAGATCCGGATGGTGGTCCTGCCCATGCGCCATGAACGCCAGCGCATTCACGAACGCCATCGTCCGGTAGTAATCCTCGAAACGGAACGTCCGCACCAGCGCCTGCCCCTGTTCCGCCAGCTCCCAACCCGGCAGCTGACCCATCAGATCGCGCACCCTGGCATCGTCGAGACGGTGTTCCGGCCCGCTGCGGGGCACGCAATCGGCCTGGGCGAGGGAAGAGGAATCTGACATGGCACTGGCTCCTGGACTGCGTAGCGGACACTCCCGGTCGACTGCTGTTCGGTTTACAGGGAGCAGGCCGGATAGAATACCCGCATGATCCAGATCTCAGAGACCGCCCAAACCCACTTCCGCAAGCTGATCGAACGCGAGGACCTGCCCGGCCTCGGCGTACGCCTTGCGGCCGTCTATCCCGGCACCGCCAAAGCCGATGTCCGTCTGGAGTTCGCCGAACCCGCCGACCTCCAGGGCGATGAGTGGGCTGTGGACTGCGAAGGCTTCACCCTGTGGCTCGATGCCGCCAGCGTCAAATTCCTCGACGGTGCGGATATCGACTTCACCGTCCAGGGCACCGGCGGCCAGCTGCAGATCCGCGCGCCCAAGATCAAGGGCGAAGCCCCCGGTGCCGGCGCCTCACTGGTGGAGCGCGTGCGCTGGCTGATCGAGCACGAGATCAACCCGCAGCTCGCCAGCCATGGCGGCAACGTATCGCTGGAAGAAGTCACTGCCGAGGGCGTGGTAGTGCTGCGCTTCGGTGGCGGCTGCCACGGCTGCGGCATGGCCGACGTGACCCTGAAGCAGGGCATCGAAAAGACCCTGATGCAGAAGGTGCCCGGGGTGACCGCGGTGCGTGACGCCACTGATCACGACACCGGTACGGCGCCTTACATCAAGCGCAGTTCGGGCTGAGCGGGCACCGCGGGTGTTGACCCCGGCGGAATTCATCGAGGCCCTGCGGAAGCGGCAGCTCCGCTCCATTCGCCCGCAGCAGCGTAGCGAAGGGCTGCCCGCTGTATGGCAGGCTTGGCTGGAAGGCTCCGCCGGGCGCATCGGCGCCCCCGACTCGCGCAGGGCGCAGGAACTTGTCTCCCTCGTTTCCACAAGCGGACTGTCTCCGCGAGTGGAGACGGGCAAGTGGTGGCGGTTCACGGCGGTCGTGTTGCGGGGCTGGGAGCCGCCGCGACGCGATGAACGCGGCCTGCGCCTGTCGTCGGGCACGCTGTCGTTCCTTCTGCATTTCGCGCTGATATTGGCCCTGTCGTGGCTGATGCACGCGCGGTTCGCGCTGGCGCCGGACCCGGATACACAGCGCGGCGAGCACGTGATCGAAGTGGAGTTCATCGGCACCGGCACGCCGGAAGAGGAGGGCGGCGGTGCCGATACCCCGCACGCCACGGTTGAACCCGAGCCTGAGCCCGAGCCGCAACCGGAAACGCCCGTTGCATCGCAGCCATCGCCGGTTGTTCCACCAGAGCCGGCACCTGCCAGCGCCCAGCAAAGCGAGCCCGAACCCGAGGCGACGGTGGCAGAACCGCTTCCTGCACCGGCGGACCAGCCCCTGGTCGTGACCGAGACAGACGTGCCGGAAGGCGCGTTCCAGGTGCCGCCGATTCCTCCAGTGGAGATCGAGGCGCCGGCACTGCGTGCCGTGGAAATTGCGCCGCGCAGCCGGGAGATCGAGCTTGCACAGACCCGGGATCTGGTGGCCCCGGTGATCGCACCCGAGCAGCCGGCGCCCCGCGAGCTGGCCCAGCCCGAGATCCAGATCCGCGAGCGCGAAGTGGTGCTGGCACCCGCGCCACAGGCGTTGCCACGCCCGGAAATCGAGGCCCCGCAGATTGAAGTGCCGGCATCGGAAGCACCCGTTCAATCGGCCCGGATCCGTGACGTGCCGATGCCGCCGGCCAGGGAAGCTGAGGCCGACAGCGGGGAAGCTGCTGCGGAACCCGATGACAGCGGAACCACCGCCGTGGCCGCCGCCGAAGAACAGCAGCCGGACGCAGGGCGGGGACCGGCGCCGGAGGTCCGCGACGGCGGTTGGTCGAGCCCGGTGCGTGACGATGACTGGGGTGATTCCAGCCGCGATCAGGCGGGCGGGCAGGAAGGAACTTCCAGCCTGTTCAACCCCGACGGTAGCGTGCGCCTGCCGGGAGAAGGCCGGGTCGGCGGTGGCCTGCCGCCGGGCACGATCACCGAGGATTACGAAAAGATCGACCGCATGGGCACCTGGCTCAAACGCCCGCCCACCGATTACGAACCCACCAGCTTTGACCGGTTCTGGGTGCCCAGCGAAAGCCTGCTGCAGGAATGGGTACGGCGCAGCGTGCGTACGGTGCTGATCCCGATCCCGGGCACGAACAAATCCATCCGCTGCGACATCGTCACTCTGGCGGTTGCCGGTGGCTGCGGCATCGTCGATCCCAACCTGCAGGACAACCCGGCCTCAGCCCGGCCGCCGCCCGACATTCCGTTCCGTCCCGAACTGCACGAAGACCAGGAAGGCCTGAGCGACGACGTGTGGGATTGATCATTCGGCCGGCCCGCTGGACCGGCCGGGAGATCAGTACACGCCGCTCAGATCACTCAGCTGCGAAGGCTGCGAGGCGAAGAACGCCGCCAGGTCCGCAATCTGCTGATCGGTCAGGCCCTGGGCCTGGTTGGACATGAGCAAATGGTCGCGCTGTCCGCTGCGGTACTGCTGCAGGGCGTGGCCGAGGTAGTCCTCATACTGGCCGCCGATCTTCGGATAGGTCGGGTCGAGCGGCTGGTTGCCGTCGGCGCCATGGCAATCCACGCAGGACTGGCCGGTGGCTTCGCCCTTGACACTGGACTGCAGCGCCCCGGCATCAACGCGCCCCTTGGGCAGCCCCGCCGAGGAGCTTTCCCCGTCTGCAGGCGCACAGGCCATCAGCGCCGTAGCGGCGGCGAGGACGGAGACAAACAGCAGGCTTCTGGATGTGGTCATGGCGGCCCTCACTTGTTCACACTGGACAGGAAGGCGGCCAGGTCGGCGATGTCCTGCTCGGAAAAGCTCTTGGCCTGGGCCTCCATCGTCGGGTGACGCCGGGTCCCACGCTGGTACTCGGTCAGCGCGTTGGTGAGGTACTCCCGGGACTGGCCACCGATCTTGGGAACCCGGTAGGCGGGATAGGCGTTCCGGTATTCCGGAATCCCGTGACAGCCCATGCAGGTGTAACCGAGCATGCGGCCTTCCTCGACCGAGCCCTCGGTCGTCCGGGTGGCGTCCTGTTCCTGGGTAAGCGCTGAAAAAGGCAGCGCGGCGAGTGCAAGGCAAGCGGCAAGGTGCAGCGGTCGCATCATGTGTTTTCCCGCGTTTTTGTTGGCTGGATATAGCGTGACTGACTGCCGTATGGGCGCTGCCGAAATCATCTCCCCCGGGCGCACCATTTCCGCAGTATAGCCTGCCGTACAATCGCTGCCCCAGCCGCCGGGGGGACGAGGGAAAAGCGCCTGCCGGCGCGGTGTTTTCCGTATATCCGCATGCGCTGCCTGGATCACCATGACCTTTGGCGCTGGTGCGCCCACCGGTCCGGTGATATACATAACTACAACACCAAACAGAGTCGTCCCCATGCTTGCAGGTTCTTTCATGAGTGGCCGGCGCCCCAGGGCGCTGTTGCTGATCGCCGCGCTGACGGTGCTGGCCGCTTGCAGTCGTCCGCAGGGTGACGCCCAGGCGGCGGACAGCGAGCAGGCACCGGCGGTTCCGGTGGAAGTGGTGGCCGCTGCGCCGCGCACCATCGCTGCCAGCTATACCGGCACCGCGTCGCTGGAACCGCTGTCGGAATCCCAGGTAGTGGCCAAGACCTCCGGGGTGGCCCTGCAGGTGCTGGTGGAAGAGGGGCAGCGGGTGGAAGCCGGACAGGCGCTGGTACGCCTGGACCCGGACCGTGCACGCCTGGCCGTGGCCCAGATCGAGGCGCAGATGCGCAAGCTGGAAAGCAACTACCGGCGCGCCGAACAGCTGGCCGCGCAGCAGCTGATCAGCGCCGGCGAGCACGATCAGATGCGCTATGACCTGGAGAATGCGCGCGCCTCCTACAACCTCGCGCGACTGGAACTGTCCTACACCACGGTGACCGCGCCGATCTCCGGCGTCATCGCCTCGCGCTCGATCAAGACCGGCAACTTCGTGCAGATCAACACCCCGATCATGCGGATCGTGGACAACTCGCGTCTGGAGGCCACGCTCAACGTGCCCGAGCGTGAGCTGGCCAGCCTCAAGGCCGGCCAGCCGGTGCAGATGCAGGTGGATGCGCTGCCCGGTCAGATGTTCGAAGGCCGCGTGGACCGGGTGGCTCCGGTGGTGGATGCGGGCAGCGGTACGTTCCGGGTAATCAGCGTGTTCGAAGGCAACGAGCTGCTGCAGCCGGGCATGTTCGGCCGCTTCCGGATCGATCACGACCAGCGCGCCGACGTGCTGACGATCTCCCGCCTGGCCCTGCTGGATGACGAAGGCGAGCCGATGGTCTACCTGGTCCGTGATGGCCAGGCCATCCGCACGCCGGTGGAGATCGGGCATGTGGATGGGGGGTTCGTGGAGATCATCGGCGGCCTGTCGGAAGGTGATCGCGTGGTGACCGCGGGCAAGGCTGCGCTGCGCGATGGCAGCACTGTCCAGGTGATCGGCGATCGCGTCGACGCGCCCGCACCGGTGGCCGCGGATGAAGCCGCGCAGCAGGCAGACGGAAGCGACCAATGAGCGGCAGCGAGCTGGACAAGCCCGAATTGGACAAACAAGGCGGCGTCGTGGAGTTTGCCACCCGGCGCCGGGTCACCGTGGCCATGGTGACCATCACTTTCCTGCTGTTCGGCCTGATCGCGCTGGGCAACCTGCGGGTCAATCTGCTGCCCGACCTCAGCTACCCCACGCTCACGGTGCGTACCGAATACACCGGTGCAGCGCCGATGGAGGTGGAAACCCTCATCAGCGAGCCGGTGGAAGAAGCGCTGGGCGTGGTCAAGGGACTGCGCAAACTGAAATCCGTGTCGCGCACGGGACAGAGCGACGTGGTGCTGGAGTTCGCCTGGGGCACCGACATGGACCAGGCCAGCCTGGAGGTGCGCGACAAGCTGGAAACGCTGCAACTGCCGTTCGAAGTCCAGCCCCCCGTGCTGCTGCGTTTCAATCCTTCCACCGAGCCGATCCTGCGGGTGGCGCTGTCCGCCGCGGGGGAGGGCAATGAGATCGGCCAGCTCAACGCGCTGCGCCGCTATGCCGACGATGACCTCAAGCGGCGCCTGGAATCGGTGCCCGGCGTGGCGGCCGTGCGCGTTGGCGGCGGGCTGGAAGACGAGATCCAGGTGGACCTGGATACGCAGCAGATGGTGCGCATCGGACTGCCGATCGACAACGTGATCCAGCGCCTGCAGCAGGAGAACATCAACCTGTCCGGCGGCCGGCTGGAGCAGGGCAACCAGCGCTATCTGGTGCGCACGGTGAACCAGTTCGCCAGCGTCGATGACATCCGCAACATGCTGGTAGCCACCCAGTCCGCCAGTGCCGGCGGCGGTGGCGCGGAAGAAGTGGCGCGCATCGCGGCAGCCTCGGGCGATGCCTCGGTGATGGCCGCGGCCATGTCGGCCCAGAGCGCGGCGGCGGCGGGCAGCCGGGCCGTTGCCGATGGTCGTCCGGTGCGGCTGGGCGATGTTGCCACCGTGACCCAGGGGTATAAGGA
>DXCY01000291.1 GCA_019115725.1 Candidatus Luteimonas excrementigallinarum | reverse complement strand
GTGGCGGTCTGGGGATCGTGCATCCGGGTCCTGACGTACCGGCAGGGGGCCGGCTGGGTGATCGCCTATTGTATCCAGTCGACGTGCGGGTGCGGCTCGATTCCAGGCGGCTGGGCCGCATCCATACGCAGGCGCACGGGCTGGCCGCGCTTCCAGTACAGCGTGCCCAGCTGGCCGAACTCGCGGGCCAGTGTGTCCAGCTCCGCCGGGGCGATCCCCGGTATGACCCAGTTGGGTTCACGCCAGGTGCGGTTGGGCGCCGAGGCAAAGCCCGGCACGCCTTCACGCCCACTCGCGCGGATGGCATCGGCCAGGCGGTCGTCCGCGGCGCGATTCACCGCCTCCGGGCGCGGCTGGGAGAGCGGGTTCCAGGCGGAGATCATCGCGAAACAGTCGGCACCGGGGAGGGCGGCTTCCAGTTCCGGTGTCGGGGCGCCGATGCAGACCGGCTGCCAATGGCCGTTCATCCCCCACAGGTAGCGCGCCTGCAGGTAGGCCCGGTACAGGACGGCCAGGGTGTCGTGGTTCAGGTTCACAGTCGGGTTTACACTCGGGCGCCGCGATGGTCAGCGGATCCCCCCAGCGCAGAAGGGTAACGGAAAACAGATGGTCCCCGACAGCAAACTGCCCAAGGTGGGCACCACGATCTTCACCGTCATGTCGCAGCTGGCCGCCCGCCATGGCGCGGTCAACCTGGGGCAGGGCTTCCCGGACTTCTCCGTGCCGCAGCGGCTGGTGGAGGCGTTGGACCGGGCGATGCGCGCCGGCCATAACCAGTACGCGCCGATGGCCGGGCTGCCGGCCCTGTGCGCGGCGATCGCGGCCAAGGTGCAGCGGGTGTACGGCGTGGAAGTGGATGCGCAGGCCGAGGTCACCGTGACCAGCGGCGCCACCGAGGCGATCTTCAACGCCGTGCATGCGGTGGTGCGGGCGGGCGAGGAGGTGGTGGTGCTCGACCCGGCCTACGACTGCTACGAGCCGGCGATCGAACTGGCGGGCGCGCGCGCCGTGCATGTGCCGCTGGATCCGGTCACCTTTGCCCCGGACTGGAATCTGGTGCGCGCGGCGATCAACCCGCGCACGCGGATGCTGATCATCAACTCGCCGCACAACCCCTCCGGCGCGATGCTCACGGCCGACGACCTGGATGAACTGGCTGCGCTGCTCGAGGGCACCGGCATCTGGCTGCTGTCGGACGAGGTGTACGAACACATCGTGTTTGACGGCGCCCGCCACGAGACGGTGCTGCGCCATCCGGCGCTGCGCGAGCGAGCCTTCGTGGTGTCGAGCTTCGGCAAGACCTACCACTGCACCGGCTGGAAGGTGGGCTACTGCATCGCACCGCCGGCGCTGTCGGAAGAGCTGCGCAAGGTGCACCAGTACAACGTGTTCTGCACCTTCGGCCCGGCCCAGCATGCGTTTGCGGAGATGCTGGAGGCCGAGCCGGAGCATGACGAGCAGCTCGGCCCGTTCTACCAGGCCAAGCGCGACCGCTTCCATGAGCAGCTGCTGGAAACCCGGCTTAAACCGCTGCCGGTGCCCGGCGGCTACTTCCAGCTGGTGGACTACTCGGCAGTCAGCGATCTGGATGACATGGCGTTCTGCCGCTGGCTGACGGAAGAGCACGGCGTCGCCGCGATCCCGCTGTCGCCGTTCTACGAATCGCCGCCGGCGGGCCAGCGCCTGGCGCGGCTGTGTTTCGCCAAGAACGAGGCCACGCTGGATGCAGCGATCGAGCGCTTGAAAAAGCTCTGAGCGGAGCGTCGGGGGTGTAGCCCCGACCTGCCGAAGCTGCCCTGAGGCGTACGCAATACGTCCATGTATCGCTTGTCGCGATGCCTCCACGGGCAGGGCGCGGCGTCCTTCCGAAGCCCTGCCGCCACTACCCGGACGGACCGGGTAGGATTGGGGCATGAACAACCTGCGCATTTCCCTGGTCCAGGGTGAAACCCGCTGGCACGATCCCGCCGGCAATCGCGACTACTACGGCGAGATGATCTCCTCGCTCAAAGGCATCACCGACCTGGTGATCCTCCCCGAAACCTTCACCAGCGGCTTCTCCAACGATGCCATTGATGAGGCCGAAACCATGGACGGCCCCACGCTGGCCTGGATGTGCGAGCACGCCGCCGCGATCGATGCCGCCATCACCGGCAGCGTGCAGATCAAGGCCGGCCAGGATGTGTTCAACCGCATGTTCTGGGTCACTCCGGACGGTGGCGTGGCGCATTACGACAAGCGTCACCTGTTCCGTTACGCCGGTGAGCACGAGCGCTACGCGCCGGGCCGCGACAGGCTCACGGTGGAATGGAAGGGCTGGCGGATCTGTCCGCTGGTCTGCTACGACCTGCGTTTCCCGGTCTTCGCCCGCAACCGTTACGACGTGGAGCGCCCGGGCGCGCCGGATTTCGACCTGCAGATCTTCGTGGCCAACTGGCCGGCGGCGCGTGCCCATGCGTGGAAGACGCTGCTCAGGGCGCGGGCGATCGAGAACCTGTGCTACGTGGCCGGGCTCAACCGCGTCGGCACCGATGGCAACGGCATCGATTATTCCGGCGACAGTGCGGTGATCGATTTCCTCGGCGATGCCGCCAGCGAGTGCGGGGAGAACGAGGTGATCAGTACCACCACGCTGCTGGCGGCCGAACTGGCCGCGCATCGCGAGCGGTTCCCGGCGATGCTGGATGGTGACCGCTTCGAGCTGCGCTGAGCGGGGAGCGGGGCACGCTTCTTTACTGTGTTCCCGCTGCCGATCGGCCTGATTGGATCAGCAGGCCAGCCGGCTGCTTGAGCGCAAGCCGGATGGTGTCGGCGGCAACGAGCCGCCGCGGGCGTCGGCCCCGAGGGGCTGACGCCGACAGTCATGTGGAAGCAGCCTCAGCGGCCGCCGCCGCCCCGCGGACCGCCGCCGCGGGGGCCACGCTGCGCCGGGCGGCGATTGCCGCCTGCAGGGCGCGGTCCGCGCGGGCCCGCAGTGCGGGCGCCGGGGGTGGCGTGATCGGAAGGGAAGTGGGGCGCACTGCCGCCGTGGCCGCCGGGACGTCCGCCGCTGCGCTTCTTGGCTGCGCCCGGCCCCTTGCCTGCGGGGCGGCCCTGGCCGCCGGAACCTTTACGGCCGCCGTAGGGGCTCTTCGGGCCGCGGCCGTCGGCGTTGCGGTGGCCGCTGGGACCGGTATCCACGCCATCGGGCACGTACCAGCTGCGGAAGGCGGCGGGATTGCCTTCCGGCAATGCCCGCGCGCTCTTGTCGCGGCGCTGCTTGAGGGGTTTCTGCGACTGCTTGGCCGCGGCCTCGCCGCTGACCGTCAGGCCGCCGTGGGGCTTGCGCCCGCCGCGGCGGCCGCGGTCTTCGCGCATATTGTCGAAGCGGCGCAGCTCACGGCCTTCATCCGCCGTGCTGTGGCCACCGACGTAGCCGGCGGAACGATGCTGGCCGCCCACGTGGACCGTGGACTTGGCGGCCTTGCGCTGGCCGATCACCGGTAGCAGGGTCAGTGCGGGCGGCGGGCCTTCCTCGAGCTTCAGCGCGCGGCGCAGGTCTTCCACCTGTGCGGTAGGCAGTTCCTGCGACTGGCTGCGCAGCAGCGGCTGGGGCAGGGAGACGCTGCCGTAGCGCACGCGCTTGAGGCGGCTGACCTGGCAGCCCTGCGATTCCCACAGCCGGCGCACCTCGCGGTTGCGGCCTTCGGTAACCACCACCTTGAACCAGTCGTGGGAATCGGTGCCGCCGATGCGCTCGACCCTGTCGAACTTCGCGGGGCCGTCTTCCAGGGCCACGCCCTTGGCCAGCCGCTCGATGATCTTGTCCGATACAGTTTCTTCGCCCTCGGGAGCGCGCACCCGGCACACGTATTCGCGCTCGACCTCATAGGAGGGGTGCATCATCGCGTTGGCCAGCTCGCCGTCTGTGGTCAGCAGCAGCAGGCCGGTGGTATTGATATCCAGGCGTCCGATCGCGATCCAGCGCGCGCCCTTGAGAGCGGGCAGGGAATCGAAGATGGTCGGGCGACCCTCGGGATCCTCGCGCGTGGTCACTTCGCCCTCGGGCTTGTTGTAGATCAGCACGCGGGCCGGTTCGGTCAGGGCGCTGGCGACGAAGGTCTTGCCGTCCAGTTCGATGCGGTCGCCGCCGCGCACGCTCATGCCGGTCTGGGCGGTTTCTCCGTTGACCTGGACCAGGCCTTCGGCGATGCGCTGTTCAAGCGCGCGGCGCGAGCCGAGTCCGGCTTGGGCCAGAACCTTGTGCAGGCGCTCCTCAAGCCGCGGCGCGGCGGAATCTTCGCCGTCGCGCTTGAGGGAAAGCTTGCGGGTGCCCTTTGCGGGCTGGGGGGTACGGTCGTTCATTGCTTGCTCCGGTCGCTGTCGCCTTCTTCGGCGAGGGCGCTGTCTTCTTCGTGGGGTTGTTGTGGATGGAAGGGGGCGGCCTGTGCCGTCGCGCTTTCCGTGGATTCGGGGTCGTGTTCGGGATCGGCATCGGCGGTGTCGCTGCCGGCCGGGAGGTCGGGGCCGGCATCCGTATCGGTACCGGCGGAAGGAGTGGCCGCGTCGCTGGCGTCGAGCGGCATGCCGCCTACCGGCAGCGCGCTGTCATCAGGCGCGTCCTGGTCGGATGCAGTGTCATCGGCCTGGGTGTCATCCGCGGGTGCTTCATCGCCCTTGAAGCGCAGCTGGGGCTCAAGTTCACCGAAGTCCTTGAGTTCGGACAGCGGCGGCAGTTCATCCAGCCGGGTCAGGCCGAAGTAATCGAGGAAGCCCCTGGTGGTGCCGAGCAGCTCCGGTCGGCCGGGCACGTCGCGGTGGCCGACCACGCGGATCCACTCCCGCTCTTCCAGGGCGCGGATGATGTTGCTGTTCACGGCCACGCCGCGCACCTGCTCGATCTCGCCGCGGGTGATCGGCTGTCGATAGGCGATCAGGGCCAGGGTTTCCAGGGTGGCGCGGGTGTAGCGGGTCTGGCGTTCGGTCCACAGCCGGGCCACCCAGGGGTGGACGTCGGACTTGACCTGGAAGCGCCAGCCGCTGGCCACCTGCACCAGTTCCACGCCGCGCTGCTCGCAGTCGGTCTGGAGGAATTCAAGCGCCTTTTCGATGCTGTCGTCGGGTGCCGGCTCGTCGAGCGGAAACAGCCCGCGCAGCTGCACCACGGTCAGCGGCTGGCTGGCGGCGAGCAGTGCGGCCTCGACGATGCGGTTGATCAGTGACTGGTCCATGGCGGCAGTAAAAGTCGTCAGGGGGAAAAAGACGGCGCGGCCAGCGCGGCGTCAGTGGTCATTGGCGGCGGAAGGGTCGGTGTCGAACTCGCTGGACAGTTCAAGCTCCAGCGTGGCGTCGCCGTCGCGGGTGGCCAGCGACTTGACGTAGATCGGCGGTGGCGGCTGCTGGGCCGCGGCCTCGTCCCAGTCTTCCTGGACGATCTCCAGCAGTCGCTCCTTGGCCAGCTCCAGCAGCGACAGCAGGGTGACCACCACGCCGAGCTTGCCTTCGCGGGGTTCGAACAGCGATTCGAACGGGTGGAAATTGCCGTCGTCCAGGCGGGCCAGCACTTCACCCATGCGCTGGCGGACGCTGAGCGCATCGCGGCGGATGGCATGGCCGGTGAACAGCTCGGCGCGCTTGAGCACGTCGTGCAGGGCCAGCAGCATTTCCCGCAGCTCGACCGGCGGCGGCAGCCGCACCGCAGCCCGGTCGGGCACATGGGCCGACACCGGGGCGGTGTCGCGGTCCATGCGCGGCAGTGCATCGATGTCCTCGGCCGCCTGCTTGAAGCGCTCGTATTCCTGCAGCCGGCGGACCAGGTCGGCGCGGGGGTCGTCTTCCTCGCCTTCCTCCACCGGGGGGCGGGGCAGGAGCATGCGCGATTTGACCTCGGCCAGGATCGCGGCCATCACCAGGTATTCGGCGGCCAGTTCGAAACGCAGCTCCTGCATGACCTCGATGTAGCTGACGTACTGGCGGGTGATCTCGGCAACCGGGATGTCCAGGATGTCCAGGTTCTGGCGCCGGATCAGGTACAGCAGCAGGTCCAGCGGGCCTTCGAACGCCTCCAGAATCACTTCCAGCGCGTCCGGCGGGATGTACAGGTCCTGCGGAATCTGCAGCACCGGCTGCCCGTGCACCACCGCCAGCGGCATCTCCTGCTGTTGCGGCTGGCCGCTGCTGGGCTGGGCTGTCTCCATCGGGATGGAGGCGTCGGGTCCGGATTGGGTCATGCGTTGCGGCCCCCTCCGGGCCGGCAGTGATCTGCGGGTTGCGACGTGATTGCGCGTGGAATCTTCAAAAAAATATCGGGTTCCGGGGTGCACAGGACCGGAGGGGCCGGGAGCCTGGTGACCTGCGGAGATCTGCCCGGTGCGCGGCGCGAGCCGCCGGTCGCAGCCTGGAACGGCGACAGCGGAACTGGCGGAGGCGAAGGGCGGGGCCGGTAGGAGGCAGCGATCTGACGTTGCGGGGGCGACGGCCGCTGCTGTCCGGCCTTGAACACGTGCCCAGAGTACGGGCTGGCCGGGCGGCTGTCCAGCATCGGCCTTGGCTACAATTCAGCCGTGCCGGGCGCTGCAGCCGGGCGGGGGAATGGTATGTGGTACCTGATTGAGGGATATGACGGCCCGCAGGGTGTCGAGAAGCGGCCCGACGCGCGACCGGCGCACATGGCACGGCTGGTGGAACTGCGCGATGCCGGCCGGCTGCTGCTGGCGGGGCCGTGCCCGGCCATCGACGCTGCCGATCCCGGACCGGCCGGTTTCAGCGGCAGCGCGGTGGTGGCGCAGTTCGAGTCCCTGCAGGCGGCCCGCGCCTGGGCCGAGGCCGACCCTTATGTGGCGGCCGGCGTATACGAACGGGTCGAGGTAAGGCCGTTCAAGCCGGTACTGCCCTGATCCGGGGAATATGCGGGCGCCGGGCGCTCAGAGGCTGATGTCCTCATAACTGCGCGGATCGGAAATCGGCTCCAGGTGCCCGGTCACCCGCATGGCCGGGAATTCGGCCACGATCTTCTCGATCAGGTCTTCCATGGCGTCGTGGCCGCGCAGCACTGTCCAGTCGCCCGGCACCAGCATGTGCATTTCCATGAACTGGCGGGCGGCGGATTCGCGGGTGCGCACGGCATGGAATTCAATCCGCCCCTTCTCGGTGTGCTCCTCAAGGATGGCAAGGATCCGGGCGTTGTCTTCCGCCGAGAGGGAGACATCCATCAGGCCGGCAGCCGATTCGGAGATGAGCCGGTAGCCGGTGACCAGGATATTGACGCCCACCAGGATGGCCACCACCGGGTCCAGCCACTGCCAGCCGGTCAGCCACACCAGCAGCAGGCCCACCACCACCCCGAAAGAGGTGTAGACGTCGGTCATCAGGTGCCGGCCGTCGGCAC
>DXCY01000290.1 GCA_019115725.1 Candidatus Luteimonas excrementigallinarum | reverse complement strand
GTGCGCGCGGGCGAGCTGGTGGTGGCCGATGGCACCCACCGCACCCGCGATGGCGCCATGGTGCGGGTCAGTGAGCAGCGCGATGCCGGCCAGGCGGTGGCAGGGCTGGGACAGTGAGCCTGGTCGGGATGTCCGTGCGGCGGCCGGTGATGGCCGCCGTGTTCAGCGCGCTGATCGTGCTGTTCGGGGTGCTGGGGTTCCAGTCGCTCTCGCTGCGCGAGCTGCCCGACGTGGACCGGCCGGTGGTATCGGTCACGGTGACCTACCGCGGCGCCAACGCCGAGGTGGTGGAAAACCGGGTCACCCAGGTGATCGAGGACGCGCTGTCGGGCATCGCCGGGCTGGACGAGATCGTCTCCACCAGCCTCGATGGCCGCTCCAATATCGACATCACCTTCTCGATGACGCGGGATATCGACGCCGCGGCCAACGACGTACGCGGCGCGGTGGCGCGGGCGCAGGAGAGCCTGCCGGAGGAGATCAACCCGCCGCTGGTGCGCAAGCAGGAAGCGGATTCGCGGCCGATCATCTGGTATTCGCTGACGTCAGACCGGATGAGCATCGAGGAGCTCACCGACTTCTCCGAGCGTTACGTGCGTGACCGTTTCGCGGTGATCGACGGCGTGTCGCAGGTGCTGACCGGCGGCAACCTGCGCTATGCCATCAGGATCTGGCTGGATGCCGATGCGCTGGCTGCCCGACGGCTGACGGTGAGCGATATCGAAAGCGCGCTGCGGGCGCGCAACGTGGAACTACCCGGCGGCTTCGTGGAAACGCCGGAAACCGACCTGACCGTGCGCATCCAGCGCAGTTACAGCAGCCCGGAGGACTTCGAGCGGCTGCCGGTCTCCAGTACCGGTGACGGTACCGTCATCCGCCTGGGCGACGTGGCCGAAGTGGAGCTGTCGGCGCTGGAACCGCGCAACGTGTACCGCGGCAATGCCGTGCCGCAGGTGGGCATCGGACTGGTGCGCCAGAGCCAGGCCAACGACATCGCCCTGTCCAGGGCCGCCCAGGCCGAGGCCGAGCGCATCAGCGCCACGCTGCCGGAGGGCATGGCACTGGTGCTGTCCAGCGACAGCACGGTGTTCGTATCCGAGTCGATCAAGGAGGTCTGGCGCACGCTGCTGATCTCGGCCCTGCTGGTGGTGGGCGTGATCTACCTGTTCCTGGGTTCGTTCCGCGCCGCGGCGATTCCCTCGGCAGTGGTGCCGGTGTGCCTGATCGGCGTGTTCTCGGTGCTGGCGGCGTTCGGCTTCTCGATCAATATCGTCACCCTGCTGGCGCTGGTGCTGTGCGTGGGCCTGGTGGTGGATGATTCGATCGTGGTGCTGGAGAACATCCAGCGCCGCGCGGACCTGGGCGAGCCGCCGATGCTGGCCGCCCTCAACGGTGGCAACCAGGTGGTGTTCGCGGTGCTGGCCACCACGGCGGTGCTGGTGGCGGTGTTCGTGCCGCTGATCTTCCTGCCGGGGGTGATCGGCCGGGTGTTCGTTGAGCTGGCGATCACCATTTCCGGTGCGGTGGTGCTGTCGGCCGTGGTGGCCCTGACCCTCTCACCGATGATGGCCTCGCGCATCGTGGTGCCCAACCAGAAGGCAACCGGACTCAGCCGCTGGGTGCATGAGCGGCTGGATGCCGCCCGCGCCAACTACCGGGTCTCGCTGGAAATGGTGCTGCGCCGGCCGCTGCTGATGTTGCCGCTGGTCGCGGTGGCGATCCTTGGCGCCGCGTTCTTCTTCCACCGCCTGCCGGGTGAGCTGGTTCCGATCGAGGACCGCGGCAGCTTCTTCGCTTCCTTCACCGCCCAGGAAGGTGCGGGCTTCGACTACACCCGCGAGCAGTCAGAACGCATCGAAGCGATGCTCATGGAGTACGTGGAGGCTGGGGAGCTTGACAACATCATCGTCCGCATTCCCGGGTTCGGCGGCTCGGGTTACGCCTCGGGCGTGGTGTTCGGCACGCTGACGCCGTGGGCCGACCGCAAGCGCGGCGGTCCGGAGATCGTGGGTGAGATCAACGAGCGGCTGGGGGACATCCCCGGGCTGCGGGCCTTCGCCACCATGCGCTCGAGCCTGTCGGGAGAGAGCGAGGGGGCGGATATCCAGTTCGTCCTTGGCGGCGACGATTACGCCGAGCTTGGCGCGTTCGCCGAAGAGCTGGTGACCGCGGCCCAGGCGCAGAACCCGGGCCTGCTGCAGGTCAGCTCCGACTACCGTCCGACTTCACCGCGGCTGGTGGTGGATGTGGACGTGGACCGGGCAGCGGACCTGGGGGTCAGCGACGAGCAGGTGGCCCGCACGCTGGAGACCCATCTGGGCTCGCGCCGCGTGGGCGAGTATGTGGATCGCGGCGAGAGCTATTACGTGGTGCTGCAGAACCGGCGAGAGAAGCGGGCCTCGCTCACGGACCTTGAAGGCCTGTACGTGCGCAGCGGAAGCGGTGATGCGGTGCCGCTGGCCAGCATCGTCAGCCTCACCGAAACCGGCGAATCCTCCGAGCGGGTGCGAGTGAACCGCTTCCGCTCGGTGAGCGTGTCGGCGACGCTGGCCGATGGTTATTCTCTGGGCGACGCGGTGGAGTGGTTCGAGGGTTACGCTCAGGAGAACCTGCCCGAAACCGTGCGCACCCAGTTCCTCGGCGGCGCGCAGGAGTATCAGGACTCAAACCGCGCGGCCGCGTTTGCTTTCGGCATGGCGCTGCTGATCGTGTTCCTGGTGCTGGCGGCGCAGTTCGAGAGCCTGCTGCAGCCGCTGGTCATCATGTTGACCGTGCCCCTGGCCGTGGCCGGCGGGCTGTTCGGGCTGTACGTGGCCGGGTCATCGCTGAACATCTATTCGCAGATCGGACTGATCGTGCTGATCGGCCTGGCGGCCAAGAACGGGATCCTGATCGTGGAGTTCGCCAACCAGCTGCGCGACGAGGGCAGGGACGTGGTGGAGGCGGCGCTGGAAGCAGCCGAAACCCGGTTCCGGCCAATCATCATGACCGGTGTGTCCACTGCTGCGGGCGCGATCCCGCTGATCATGGCGGCGGGGCCGGGTGCGGAGAGCCGGGTCACCATCGGTCTGGTCATCTTCGCCGGCGTGCTGGTGGCCACGCTGTTCACGCTGATCGTGATCCCCGCCACCTATGCGGTGGTCGGGCGCTACACGAAGACGCCGCAGTGGACCTCCCGCCAGCTCGAGCGCCTCGCCCGCGAACACGAGGCCGCTTCTTAGGAGCGCCCTTCACCGGGACCTGAAAGCCGGCCATCGCTGGGATGGCCGGCCCGATACCGCCGCAGGTCGGGGCTACGCCCCGACGCCCCGGTCAGGCTTCCACGGCCTCTTCGTCGTCCTTGTACGCCTCGATCGGGATGCACGAGCACATCACGTTCTTGTCGCCGTACACATTGTCCACGCGGGCCACCGGCGGCCAGTACTTGTGCTGGCGCAGGGACTGCAGCGGGAACGCGGCCAGCTCACGCGGATAGCCGCGGGTCCACTCGCTGGCCATGACCATGGCGGCGGTGTGCGGGGCGTTGACCAGCGGGTTGTCCTCGCGGTCCAGGCGCCCATCTTCCACCGCGCGGATTTCGTCGCGGATCTCGATCATGGCGTCGATGAAGCGGTCCAGCTCGGCCATCGATTCGCTTTCGGTCGGCTCGACCATCAGCGTGCCGGCCACCGGGAAGCTCAGGGTGGGGGCGTGGAAGCCGAAGTCGATCAGGCGCTTGGCCACGTCCTCGGCGCTGACGCCGGTGGAATCCTTCAGCGGACGCAGGTCGAGGATGCATTCGTGGGCCACCAGGCCGCCGCGACCGGCGTACAGGGTCTCGTAGTGATCGGCCAGGCGCCTGGATACGTAGTTCGCGTTGAGCAGCGCCACCTGGCTGGCCTTGCGCAGGCCGGCCGCACCCATCATCACGATGTACATCCAGCTGATCGGCAGGATGCTGGCCGAACCGAAGGTCGCCGCCGACACCATGCCGCCTTCGGCCTTGCCCTCGCCACCGAAGGCCTTGGGCAGGAACGGCGCCAGGTGCGACTTGACCGCACACGGGCCCACGCCCGGGCCGCCGCCGCCGTGCGGAATGCAGAAGGTCTTGTGCAGGTTGAGGTGCGAAACGTCCGAACCCCAGGCGCCCGGCTTGGCCAGGCCGACCATGGCGTTCATGTTGGCGCCGTCGGTGTACACCTGGCCGCCGTTGGCGTGGATGATCTCGCAGATCTCCACCACCGCTTCCTCGAACACGCCGTGGGTGGACGGGTAGGTGATCATCAGCGCGGACAGCTTGTCCGAGTGCTTTTCGGCCTTGGCGCGCAGGTCCTCAACGTCAACGTTGCCGTTCTCGTCGCACTTCACCACCACCACGCGCATGCCGGCCATCTGGGCCGATGCAGGGTTGGTGCCGTGGGCGGATTCCGGGATCAGGCACACGTCGCGCTGCGCTTCGCCGCGCGAGGCGTGGTAGGCCTGGATCGCCATCAGCCCGGCGAATTCGCCCTGGGCACCCGAGTTGGGCTGGAAGCTCACCGCGTCGTAGCCGGTGATCTCGGCCAGCATCTGTTCCAGGCCGTCGATCAGCTCCTTGTAGCCCTCGGCCTGGTCGGCCGGTGCCAGCGGATGGATGTTGGCGAACTCCGGCCAGGTGATCGGCACCATCTCGGCGGTGGCGTTGAGCTTCATGGTGCACGAGCCCAGCGGGATCATGGTCCGATCCAGCGCCAGGTCCTTGTCGGCCAGCTGGCGCATGTAGCGCAGCAGCTCGTGCTCGCTGTGGTGGGTGTTGAACACCGGGTGCTGCATGAACTCCGACTCGCGCGCCAGCGCGGCGGGCAGGGCGTCGGCGGTGTCGGCATCCAGTGCATCGATGTCGTCGATCGCGGCGCCGAACAGGCCCGCCAGCTCGATCACGTCGGCGCGGGTGGTGGTCTCGTCCAGGCTGATGCCGATGCTGCCGGCGTCGATTTCCCGCAGGTTGATACCGGCCGCGCGGGCCTTGGCGTGGATCGCAGCGGCTTCGATGCCAGTGATATGCAGGGTGTCGAAGAAGTCATCGCCCACCGTCACGCCGGCCTTGCGCAGGGCACCGGCCAGGATTGCGGTCAGGCGGTGGGTGCGCCCGGCAATGCGCTTCAGGCCCTCGGGGCCGTGGTAGACGCCGTACATGCCCGCCATCACCGCCAGCAGCACCTGCGCGGTGCAGATGTTGCTGGTGGCCTTCTCGCGGCGGATGTGCTGCTCGCGGGTCTGCAGGGTCAGGCGGTAGGAGGGGTTGCCCTCCACGTCCAGCGATACGCCGATCAGGCGGCCGGGCATGTTGCGCTTGTAGGCGTCGCGGCAGGCCAGGAAGGCCGCTTGCGGGCCGCCGAAGCCGAACGGCACGCCCAGGCGCTGGCTGTTGCCCACCACGATGTCGGCATCCCAGTCGCCGGGGGAGGCGATCAGGGTCAGGGCCAGCAGGTCGACCGAGACGGTCACCAGTGCGCCGCGCGCGTGCACGGCCTTGGTGAGCTCGCGGTAGTCATTGATCCGGCCAAAGGTGTCCGGGTACTGCAGCAGCACGGCGAAGCAGTCGACCTCGGCGGCCTTCTCTTCCGGACCCACCTTGAGTTCGATGTCCAGGCCGGCGGCGCGGGTGCGCAGCACCTCAAGCGTCTGCGGATGCACGCGCTCGGACACGTAGTAGACGTTCGACTTGGAGCGGCCGGCGCGCTTGGCCAGGGTCATCGCTTCGGCGGCGGCGGTAGCTTCGTCCAGCAGCGAGGCGTTGGCGATGTCCATGCCGGTCAGGTCGGCGCACATCGTCTGGAAGTTGATCAGCGCCTCCATCCGGCCCTGGGAGATCTCCGCCTGGTAGGGGGTGTAGGCGGTGTACCAGGCCGGGTTCTCGAGGATGTTGCGCAGGATCACCTGCGGCACGTGGGTGCCGTAATAGCCCTGGCCGATGAAGCTGCGGTAGACCTTGTTCCGGTCCGCGACGGCGCGGATTCTGGCCAGCGCATCCTCTTCGGTCATCGGCGCCGGCAGCTTGAGGTCGTTGTTGCGGATCGATTCGGGCACTACGGCATCGGTGAGCGCATCGAGCGAGTCAACGCCGATCACGTCCAGCATATGGGTGATTTCCGCGTCGTTGGGGCCGATGTGGCGCTCAACGAAAGCGTCGTGGTGCTCGAGATCGCGAAGGGAAGGCTTGGCAGGGGACATGGCAGACATCCGGCGTGACTGGTGGCGGGCGTTCCGGGGTCGGCGCCGCCGCTGGGCGGACGGCCGGACCTGACCGGTATGGGGTGCCCCTCTGTCCTTTTGCCTGAGAGTTTGGGGGTGCGGACCACTGCACCCTGTGCCCCTTCGGCGCCGGCTGTGGCCGGTCTCTCCAGAGTTGTGCTGCCCGGGTGGTATCTGGCCTGAGCGATTACGGGCGTTGCGCCTTCGGCAGCCGACGTGCGGCTTCTCCCACCTCGAACCGCCGATTATACCGTGCACGCCGGTGTCTGCCGCCGCCGCGGTGCGTAAACCGGGCCCGGAATCCCGGGAAACAGCGTTGCGGCCGCCCGGCATCGCAGCTGGCGGTAGAATGGCAGGCTCGCTGTTCCCCCGCCCCCCATGACCGCATTCATTTTCCACGCCCGCCGCCCTGCGGC